>JARLGN010000275.1 GCA_031292775.1 Acidobacteriota bacterium
AGCGGCCCTGGGACCAGTTGCGCGCCCCTCAATTACTCCCTGGCCAACGGCTTGGGCAACTATACGGGAACGGGGAGTTCACTCACCACACCATCGGACACCTTTGCCTGCACTCTTGCCTCTTCAATCTATTCTTGTACAAGCTCAGCGATAGCGGGAGCAGGGGGCACCAATCCTACGCTGACTTTCACCGGCGCGGAGACGGGGAATGCGGCAACACCTGGTAACAGTGTGACCAACACTTCCAAGACGCTGACTACGAATTCGGAGATGACCATAACGTCGCCCAGCACAGTTCTTCCAGCAGTGGTTGGTCGCCGGTATGGAACTGGCGCGAGTTGCTCAGGTGGAAACTGCACCCCACTTGCGTATACGGTTCCCCCTACGACGCCAGGTTTAGGGGCCTACACATTTACCCCGAACAATTTCCCTGCTGGGTTCACATGCCCGACGAATACCAACACCGGGAACTGTCAGGCGGCTTCGGTCGGGGGCAGTGCAGGGACATTCAGTGCCCTTACTGTGACTGTCAACGATAGTGGCAATGCTTCTGCTCCCAATGGCTCCGTGACTTCCTCGCCAGCCACTACCTTACAGGTGGATGCGGAGATGGTGGTGACGCCTCCAGCCTCGGCCCCTGCTGATGCCGTGTTGGGGCGTCGTTACGGAACCGGAGCTTCGTGCTCGGGTGGAAACTGCGCCCCCATGGCGTTTACGATCTCCGCTTCGACCCCAGGTTTAGGCGGTTACACGTTTACTCCGAGCGGCTTCCCGACGGGGTTTACGTGCCCGACAACTACCAACGTGGGGAACTGTCAAGCTACCTCGGCGGGGGGCACGGCAGGGACATTCAACGCCCTTACTGTTACTGCCACCGACACGGCCAACGCGTCTACTCCCAGTGCCATTTCCGCGGCGTCCTCCCCCGCCCAGTCCCTCACGGTCCGTTCGCCGCTGGCAATTAACATCCCGAATCCCAGCCCCATCCCCGACGCCGTAACGGGGCGAGTATACGGAACTCCCGGGGGTACTCAGGACCTGATTTATTCGCTTCCTGCCGGGCAGGGATTGCCTACCATTACATTGGCCGGGATAGGCTTCCCCAGCCCCATTGCCTGCGCCACGCAAACCAACACTACTGATTCATCGGTTTCAATGCACTGCAATAGCGGAGGTGTTATCGTTGGGGGGGCTACGGCAACCGGTACGGTCACCGCTACGGACACCGCGAACGCCAGCACCCCGGCCGCAACTACGGCCTCTGATTCCGGCAGCCAAATATCAAGCACGACGACTACTCAGATTACGGTCGATCCCGAGATCGTGATTGCAAACCAGTCCTTGGTCTCGCCCGCTTGCGGAACCGCGGGCACCCCTTGCGTAATGCCCACGGGACAACTGAAGCAGCCTTATAGCGTTCTTTTCACCTGCCAGGCTCCGCTGGGCACGGGAACGTGCGGCGGAACCGGCGACCCCAACAACGCGGCCGGTCAATACCAGTGGTCGGCTACCAGCAACAACATCGCCGGGACGAGTTTTGCCACCCCCTTGCTGGTACTCAACCCGACGGGTGGTGCGCCGTTGTTCGGCACTCCGACAACCGCAAACTCAAACGAGACTGTTACCATCAGCGTCTCCGATAACGGGAACCTGACCACTCCATCCTGCACAGTGGCCGCCACCTGCCCCAGCCAATACTTCGCTGCCAATATTGTGCCGTCGCAGGCGTATGTGGGCGCGAACGGCAACAACGCTATCGCCCGGTTTGATACCTCGGCCGGGGCGGGCGGCGTGGCCCTGGTCGGATCGGCCATCACGGTCGGAGGTGCCGGAACGACCCCCAACTATGTTGCTGCCTCTCCCAGTGGAACGTATATGTACATTGCGGATCCGGGCAACCATCAAGTCATCATCCGCAATACACTGACAGGCTCGACGACGACTGTTACCAGTACACAGGGCCTCCACACCGCTGCCGGCGACGTTCAAGCCATAGCGGTTATGGCCAAGGTTGTTCCTACTGCGGGGATCAGTCCTGATGACGTGAATGTTATTGTTGCCAACTATGGTAGTGACACCCTTGATGTGATTGACGGTGACCCCGCGAGCGGTACCTTCGGGACCGTGACCGGCTCCGCCACATTCTCCCTGGGTGGCTCCCACGCGGGCGCCGGCCCCATTGACCTCAAGATGGCGCCCACTTTCTTCGTTGGCGGAGGCCGACAAACACATGGGTACGTCGTGAGGGAGGGAGGGGACGAGGTTTGCGTGTTCGACGTTGAGCCGAGCAGCGCAAACGTTGGCAAGGAGATTGCCGCCGCCCACTCCCCGAATTCCGAAGGTTGCATCCCCTTGGGGTCAGCATCGGGAGTTGTCCCCTGGTTCATGGATATTTCCCCCGACGGCCTCTATGCGTTCGTTACCGAGACGAACGGCACGACTGAGGCTGCTCTGAAGATCATCGACACCAACCCGAACAGCGCCACCTTCGAAACGCTGATGGGTACAATCGATCTGGCACCGTTGCCGGCGACAATCGGAACGGGCGACGGTAGTTTGGTAACTTTCACAGGCAACTTCACACCGGTCCCTGTCGTCCCGGGAAGCCTGCAAGTGGTGGCAGGGGCGGTGACCGGTACGGATGACGGTAGTGGTGCAATTACCGGGACCGGCATTACCGGCACCGTAAATTATGCGACGGGGGCGATCTCGGTTACTTTTGATGTTGCACCGACGACGGGGACGCTTGTTCAGGTCTCCAACACCTTTGCCACTGCTAATCTGGCGGGAGTTCGCGTCTCACCCGACGGCCAGATGGTCTGGGTGGCAGGCGAGGACACGGGCAAACTCCTCGGGTTCGAAACCGCGCTGGTGGGCTCCACGCAATTTCGTATGGTGAGCGGCATCTCCACACCTGTCCCCGGCTCAGATAATCCTATCGGGATCGCGTTCCGGCCTGATGGGGTGTTTGGTCTGGCCACGCTTTCTGCTGGGACTCCCAACAGCATTCTCCCCTTCACAACTACAGCGGGGACGGCGGTGGCGACTACAGGCGTGACTACACCGTTTGGGATCGACCACATCTCGAACGGCGTACTGCACATCGTGACAACAACCCTGCCCGCGGCCACACACGGTGTTGCTTATGCGTCCTCCGTTGTGGCGAATGGTCCGAACAAGTACTTTACGTTTACGGACTTGACCGCCGGGCCCAACAACTTGGCAGGCCTCGGCTTTACGCTCAGTCCGGACGGCCAAGTCACCAGTGCCAGCGCAAGCAGTTCGACCGGCACGTACACATTTACAATTCAGGCAGCCGATCAATCGCAACCCGTTAACAACGTCGTTCAAAAGACGATCTCACTGACCATTAACTAGAACTGAGCTACCTCCCAGGCACGCCAGCCACCCGCTGGCGTGCCTGGGAAACCTGCCGCTTCATCGAACGCAGATTACCACCGACTGAACTCGGGACTCGCAGAAACCCGGAGCGAGTCCTGGGTTCCCATCTTCCCCTCGCAACCTTTTGCCACACGGTCGGCGTCCTGAAAATGTCCGCGGAATACTTTACGCACCGGCTTGGCGAAATCCGCGAAGCGTGGCTGCAATACACAGGTTAGGTGAAAGCCTGGTAATGCAGCGCGAACATGAGCGCCGTACGGCGCGGTTACACGAGAGGTAATTCTGCCGCCATGCGCGAATATTCTTCTCCTTTGGGGCGTGCGCACCGGCCTGCGGTTTGACGTTATCATGCTGAACTTCAAGGGCTTGTTCGAACTTAACGGCAAATGGCTTTGTGGCAGTGCGCATGCAATAGAAAGGATGCGGGCGGAAATAAGATAGATGGGATCTCCTGCATTTATTCTTTTTGGCACGCTGCCGGGAGTTCGCCGCTGATTGAAGCTGGCACTGCCCGACAAACGGCGGATTTAATAGACCTCTACCACGCGCACCGGCGCTACCCCAGGGTTGCGCCGGATTCCCAATACCCGGCGGCTGCTTGGAACAGCCAGGCAGCCGCAGCCCGCCTCCTTGATATATTCGATAGTCTCGCCACTAATCATTGGCCCGCTGTCCCGAATCCTCGATTCCAACAATTTGATGCTTGGTCGGAAACCATTATCTCTAGCCATGCTGCCTTTTTGTCTTCGGTCAAATTTGGCGTTTTAAGTGCTATAATTTTGGTTGGTATAAGATGTTTCCGAGATATCCCTCCTCGGGCCTGGGCCGAGATTTGAAATTATAAGGAGTTCTGATAATGGAGAAGGAGCAAGACGTTACACGCCGTGAGTTTCTGAAGACTGCCGCTACAACAGTTGCTGCGGCTTCTTCCCTCGCGAGTTTAGCCGCCCCTGGGATTCTCTCTGCCCAAACTTCGGGCAATCCCGTGAGGTTTGGGTTCATTGGATCGGGCACCGAGGGTTGCACTCTGCTCAAGTTTCTGGCTACCCAGCCGGAAGGGCATTGCATGGGCATGTGCGACATCTATCCCCCCAACCTCAAGAAGGGCGTGGAGACCATTGGCACCAATCCTGACACCTACTTTGACTACCGCAAGATGTTGGAACGCAAAGACATGGATGCGGTCATGATCGCGACTCCGCTGAACCTTCATGCGGAGATGATTGTGGATTCCCTCAACGCCGGCAAGCACGTGTTTGTTGAGAAGACGATGTACTTCAAGGAAGAAGAAGGCGACCAGATCCGCAAGGCCATGGCTGACCATCCCAAGTTGGTTTTGCAAGTTGGATTGCAACGGCGGTCAAGCTTGCTCTATCAGGTGGCGATGGAGATGGTCCACAAAGGGGCGCTGGGTAAAATTATGTTCGTGCGCGCCCAATGGCATCGCAACAACAATTGGCGCCGACCCGTGCCTGACCCCAAATTGGAGCGGCAGATCAACTGGCGCATGTACAAGGAATATTCCGGCGGACTGCTGGCGGAGCTGGCTTCTCACCAGACTGACATTGCCAACTGGGCCTTTGGTTCGGAGCCGCTCTCCGTATACGCGACGGGTGGGATCGACTACTGGAAGGATGGCCGTGAGACCTGCGATAACGTAGAGGCTATTTACGAATATTCTGACGGCAGAAAAATGACCTGGAGTTCCATCCTCTACAACGCCCACCTGGATTTCAATGAGCAGATTCTGGGCGACCAGGGCTCGCTGATTATCACTCTCGGAAAAGGCATGTACTACCGGGAAACGGTGGCCAAGGTTTCCAGCGGCAAGGGCAAGGAAAACTGGATGGCAGGCGCCACCGTAACCGCTGCGGCGGCAGAGGAAGGCGTTCCCATATTCCCGGAAAGAGGCGCGGCCAGCGAGCTCAGTTTTCTTGACCGCGAGACGCGCTACGCCAAACACTGGCTGGCGGGAATGGGCATCTACAATTACGAAGAGCCTCACGACCCCTATTGGAGCGAGCTAAACCACTTTCTGCTGAGCGTTCGTGACGGCAAACCGAATATTGCCCCGTTCGCCGTTGGGGAGTCCGACGCCAAGGGCGTCATCTACGGAAACCGCTCCATCGAAACCGGGCAGAGAGTTTACTGGCCGGGGGCGGGACCGCAGAAAGAACATTCGAAGGAATTGAAGAAGGGCGTACGGAAGGCGTGACATCCCGGGCCGTGTTCTGAGAACGACCGAATTTTAAAGGGTAAGGTATAAAGGTTAAAGCGTAGGCGCCTTGATACTTTACCCTTTACGGTTTCTGCCACTCAAAGTTTTGGAAAGTCGACTCCTGAAACACAAATTGATTCCAAATTCAAAACCCGCGAAGACAGCCCACGGTTGGACTTTCGCCGTCTGGTTGCTGATTCTGTCCGCGGCAGCATGCCCCGTTGATGCTGGTCCCAGAGTCCGAGTCCAAAGTTCCGAACCGGCAGGCGCCCCCGTTCGCTACGAGGCCTCGCATCAAGCCATGGGGACCACCTACACGGTTGTCGCCTATGGCCGCGACCAGACGTTTCTTAGCGAAGTGGTCACTGAAGTATTCACCCAGATCGACCAACTCGACGAGCAGATGAGCAACTACAAGCCGGAGAGCGAACTCTCCGGCATCAATCGCAATGCCGCAAGGCAGGATGTGATCGTCTCGCCGCAGCTCTTTGGACTGATTCAGTATTCGCTGCGAGCCAGCCAGGAATCGGGCGGCGACTTTGACATCACTGTGGGCCCGCTGATGAAGCTTTGGGGATTCTTCCGCGGCCAGGGGCGATTGCCCAGCGCTCTGGAACTTGCGCAGGTGCGAAAGAAAATCGGCTATCAGCATGTACACCTGAATACCGAAACCCGCACGATTCATTTTGACGCGCCAGGCATGGAGCTCGATCTGGGGGGCATTGCCAAAGGGTACGCGGTGGATCAGGCGGCGGAGTTAATGCGCTCCGATGGCATCACCGCAGCGCTGATTTCAAGCGGATCCAGCAGCATCTACGCGCTGGGTTCACCCCCCGGAGAGCGTGGGTGGAAGATCACTGTGCGCGATCCCTTCCACGAGGACAAGCCCGCGGATGTTTTTCGCCTTCAGAATTTCGCGCTGTCCACCTCCGGGAATTACGAGAAATTCTTCAAGATCAAAGGCAGGATTTATTGCCACATCATGGATCCCCGCACTGGCTGGCCCGTCCAGAACATGCTCTCCACCGTGGCGGCGGTCCCTACGGGAATCGAGACTGAGGCGCTAACCAAGATATTCTTCGTCGGCGGCGTGCAGAAGTCACGCGGGTATCTTGCCTCGCACCCCAACGCCATCGGAATTTTCTACCAGCCCGGCGACAAGCCGCAATCTTTCAAACGCACCGTGCTGCGGTCGAAATCCTACGCGATTCCTGCTGACAGCATCGTCGAATTGGAGAAGCAAGGAACCAATTGAAGCCCTTTCGGCTCGCTAATTTACAGAGAGGGGGACTCTTGTCTTCTGATCTCTGCGCCTCCGCGTCTCTGCGGTGAAGAGTATCCTGTTCAGGACGTGGTAAAATCAAGTGTTCGAGGCCGCCACCCCATGGTTTCCATTGCTCGCAAGAACCTCTTCCACGACAAGATTCGGTTTGCGGTCGCCTTGGCCGGCATTTCTTTTGCCGTGGTGCTGATCACCGTGCAACTCGGAGTCTACCTGGCATTCCGCTCCAACGTGAGTGTGCTGATTGACCACACAGAAGCGGACATCTGGATTACTGCGCACGGCCTGGAAAATTTCGACTTCGGCCGCCCTTTCAGCGAAAAGAAAAGGTACGAGGTCGCGGAAGTTCCAGGCGTGGCATGGGCGGAGAAATACTTTTTGGGGTTTGGTTACTGGAAGACGCCTGGCGGCAGTCAGGAAACTGTGCAGATGGTGGGCTTCGATCCTGAAACCATGGTCGGCGCGCCCTGGAGCATCGTGAAAGGCAATCCCCAGGACGTGAAGTACTTCAACTCGATCTTCTACGATGAAGCTGAAACCAATCGCCTCGGCAACCTGCCCATCGGCAGCGAGACGGAAATCAATAATCATCGCGTGCGCGTGGCCGGCATCGTGAGCGGCGCGCGGTCGTTCATCCAAAGTCCCTACATTTTTACTTCCTTCAAGAATGCGCTGAATCTCTCCTTTATTAACAAGGGCAACACTGTCTACGTCTTGGTAAAAGTCGCGCCGGGATATTCCGTGAAGGATGTTCAACGACGCATCCGCGAAACGGTCAAGGACGTGGACGTCTACACATCCCCGGATTTCAGCAAGAAGACTCAGGACTATTGGATGATCAACACCGGCACAGGGGTGGCGCTGCTGGCGGTCGCCCTGATGGGAGTGGTGATTGGCACGGTGATCGTCGCCAACACTATCTACACTTCCACCACCGAGCATCTTAAAGAGTTCGGCACGCTAAAGGCCATCGGCGCCTCCAATTGGGACCTTTACGTGATCATCATTGAACAAGCGCTGATCAATTCGGTAATAGGGTTTGCCGTGGGGATGGCGATTAGCTACCTAGTCATTCAAGCGATGAAGAAGGGGCACCTCCCTGTGCTCCTGGCGCCGCCGGTGCTTGTGGGAATCTTTGTGCTCACAGTATTGATGTGCCTGTGGTCATCCGTGCTGTCGATTTCCAAGGTGACACGAATCGATCCGGCGATGGTGTTTAAGAGTTAGCTGTCAGCGGTCAGTCAGGAGCCACCGCCCCCATGCCCTTGCCCTGGGATCATGCGAGGAAAGTGAGTTGGGATAATGAACCCGCTTAATCGGCTGTTCAGTGGTGGGCAGGGAACCGAGGAAACGGTCGTTTGGTGGGAGCTTCGCCGCATTCCGTTCAACCTAATCGTCGGAGCCGTCGGCCTCGCTTCTGTTATCGTCATGGAGTTGTTCGGAAGCACATTCATTAAGCCAGGCGAGGACTTCGCTGAACCGATAGCGCTGCTCCTTGGTACGATCTTGTTCGGTTTAATAGCCAATGTTGGTTACACACTTTGTTGGATGATGGAGGGCGAAATACCATTTGATGAGCCTGAGAAGCGCCAGGTATTTCGAACCAAAAACTTCAAACTGGCGCTCAAGTGGTCTTGTGCCTGCGCTACGCTTCCAGTCTGGTTTTGCCTATTGGCTTGGGTAGAGCATGTGGCGTCGGCATAGACATCGCTGCCCCCGGTTCCCACTCACCAGCAGGGAGAGGTCTGGGTTGACTGCTGAAAGCTGATTGCTGATGACCGTGGGCGGACTATTGACAACTGACGACTGAGAAACGATGACTTCCATCGCAACAAAAACCGTTCTCCGGCTCGCCCACGTCAGCAAAACTTATGGCGAGGGTGAGTCATCTGTAGAAGCGGTGCATGATGTGTCGATGGACCTCGATGCGGGGAAATTCATTTTCCTGATGGGGCCGTCGGGCAGCGGTAAGACTACTCTGCTGATGCTGATGGGATGCCTGCTGCGGCCGACCACCGGATCGGTCCACATTTTTGATGAAGCGGTTAGCTCACTGGCTGAATCGAGCTTGCCGCGGGTGCGCCGCTCCCGCATTGGATACATCTTTCAAGGATTCAATCTGTTTCCCGCACTCACGGCTCTTGAAAATGTGGAAGCAACCCTGAACCTGAAAGGGTGCCGGGGCGCGGAAGGCCGCGCGGAAGCCCGCAACCTGCTAGAGCGTGTCGGTCTGGCGAAGAGGATGCACCATCTGCCGGAAGATTTAAGCGGGGGCGAAAAGCAGCGTGTGGCAGTGGCGCGGGCTCTGGCCGGAAATCCGCCCATCATCCTGGCCGACGAGCCGACCGGAATGCTCGACTCGAAAACCGGTCGACTGATTTCCGAAATTCTTCGCGACCTCGCGCATGAGGAAGGCCGGCTGGTGTTCATGGTCAGTCACGATTCCAGAATCACCGCGCTGGCGGACCAGATTTTCAACATTGAGGACGGCTGCTTGCAAGATGGCAGTAGGCAGTAAGCAGTAGGCAGTAGGCAGTGCTACGATTAATCGAGCGTGATGAAGCATTCGAAGGAGGGACACTCGATGCGGAACATTTCATTCACGGTCCGTACGTTTAGGGAAGGGAAAATGTACGTTGCCTACGTGCCAGAACTGGACCTATCAAGCTGCGGCTCCACCGATGAGGAGGCACGGAAGAACATCTGTGATGCCGTCCTGGGGTTCGTGGAAACCAGCTATGAAATGGAGACCTTGGCAGGGATCCTCGCCGAAGCCGGATAGTCATAATTCGCAAGCATCTGTGGTTTCACGGATTTTTGAAACGAGGGGTGCCGCTTGAATAAGGATCATGTTCTTCAGGAAATAAGGCGAATTGCTCAGGCAAACGGTGGATCAGCGCCAGGTGTCCGTAAGTTCGAATCGGAAACTGGGATAAAGGAAGGTCAAGTCGTCGGCGTTTTCTGGCGTGCATGGAGTGACGCCCTTCGTGAAGCAGGGCTTAAACCAAATACGATGCAGGCTGGATATGACAGGGCAGATCTGGTCGAGAAGTACGTAGCGCTTGCGCGAGAGCTTGGTCGCCTTCCTACAGTAAACGACATCCGCTTCAAGCACTGCGGCGACCCGCAGTTTCCGAGTGAGAAAACCTGGCGCCGGCTCGGCGACAAGGGGAAGCTGGTTGACATTGCACTGACCTACTGCAAAGAGAAACGGTACGACGACGTAATAATGCTGTGTGAGCGTTATGTCCCTCGCACTCAGAGCCAAGACCTAGGCCCCAACTTTGGCGAGGATGTTGCGGGTTTCGTCTACCTCATCAAGTCGGGCCGCTACTACAAGATTGGAAGAACGAATGCAACAGGGCGAAGAGAATACGAGATTGCTTTACAGCTTCCGGAAAAGGCGAGCAAGATCCACGAAATAAGGACCGACGACCCGAATGGAATCGAGGCATACTGGCACAGGCGGTTCGAGGCAAGGCGGAAGAACGGCGAGTGGTTTGAACTCACTGCACAGGATGTCGCGGCGTTTAAGCGGAGGAAGTTTATGTAAGATGTGAGCTTGTGAACTATGGCCTGCTGCCTACTGCTTTCTGCCTACTGCCTACTTTTATGCAAAAGCCTCATCGAAACATCTACATGTTCGCCCTCTTGGGACTAATACTTGCGGTGCCCCTGGCGATGTTTGTGCGCTCGAATTTGCATGATCCTTCGGGGTTCGCAAATCAGGCACGGGTGTCTCGCGGAAATATTGACTCACACATCGCAGCGCGAGGACGCGTGGAAGGCGCGACCTCGCAGGAGATCAAGCTGGCGTCGCGTGTGGTGGGCCGGCTGAAAGAAGTCATGGTGAATGACGGCGACCCCATTCATAAAGGGCAGACGCTGGCGGTGCTGGAAAATAATGATCTGTTGGCGCAGGTGGAGCAGGCACGCGCCAACGTGCTGCGCGCGCAGGCGGCGCTCGACAAGCTCCAAAATGGGGCCAGGCCGGAGGAGCGTGCCGCTTCGCAGGCCGCCTTGAATGAAGCGCAGGCCGCCGCCGACAATGCCCACTTGAATTATCAGCGTTCGCAGAAGCTTTTCCAGGATGGCGGAATTATTTCGCAATCGGTGCTTGACCAGTCGGAACGCGATTCGAAGATGGCGCAGGCGCGGCTGGAATCGTCGCGGCAGAATTACAAGCTGATCATGGCGCCACCGCGCGCGGAAGATGTGGCCGCCGCCCGAGCGGAACTCAGCCTCGCCCGCGCCCAGCTTGATCAGGCGCAGGATAATTACGATAACACCTTTGTCCGCTCGCCCGTGGATGGCGTGGTGGTGAAGCGCTACATGAATCCGGGTGAGTCCATTTCCTATGAATCGCTCTATCAGCCCATCGTGTCCATAACCGATACCACACACCTGATGGTGCGCACCGAGATCGATGATAGTGACATCGGAAAAATTCAAATCGGCCAGCGCGCGGCCATTCGTTGTGACGCTTTCCGCGGGCAGACCTTTTACGGGCGCGTGGTGCGCATCAGTGGCGGCTTGGGTCCCAAGAAGATTCAAACTGATAATCCCACGGAAAAAATCGATATGGACGTGCTGGAGAGCTTCGTGGAAGCTGACCCCGGCACTCCCCTCCGCGTTGGTTTAAGAGTGGATGTTTACATTGAGCTGGCTCGAAAGGAAAACGTGTTGGTCATCCCGATGCGGGCGGTGCAGACTCAAGACGGCATGACGGCGGTGCACGTCAAGACTTCCACCGGCATACAATCGCGCCATGTTCGATTGGGTGCGCAGGACGGGCTCAATATTGAAGTTGCCGAGGGGCTTAGTGAGGGTGAGGAAATTGTCTACTGAGCTTTGGGCCTGCGACAAGCGAGAGGCCGTTCAGGAATCATGTTGCCGCTTGGTTTGTGGCAATCCATCCAGTGAACCGCCGGGAAGCCGGCCAAAATTCATCGCCATGCCGGGCCTCCAATGCTCTCAACGAGCGACAGTTTAACCTCCCATCATTGGGGTAGATTTCACCCCGTTTTGAGTTCTGTCAGATCCTTTGTAAGGGGATTACTTTTCAGTTGGCTCTCAGCCTTGGGAGCTTTGTCCCTTACGGGCACAAAACCGAAGTGCCGCTGGTGCAAATTGTCCGCCTGCCTTTTTAGTGTCGTGCCCCCTTGTTTGCTTTGGGCTTGGGGAAACCCGCCGTAGTGGCGTACGATAAAGGGTTTCCGCTTGTAATGCGGACAGGAGGTGGCATTATGCCCAAAGGTTCATCAGCGGCTTGGAAGATTCGGCATCAACGTTGGCAGAAGTTTGTGCAGGCAAACATCAGGGCGGTGCAGACGGGGAAGGGAATTGCCCTTGGACCCTCTGCGACTCCCCTAAACGCGCCCAAGGTAAGGGCAGGCAAAGGCGAGCCGATCAGGGTGGTGGTCTGTTCCCCACACCCCGATGACGAGGCGCTGATCGGCGCTCTCCCTTTGCGCTTTCGCCGGGAATGTGGCGCGACGGTCACCAATTGCGCGATTACCCTGGGAAGTAATACGCATGAGCGCCCGCGCCGACGGTGCGAACTGGAGGCAGCGTGCGCTGCGCTGGGCTTTGATCTCGTGGTTGCCAATCCCCCATCGGGTTTTGACCACATCAATCTTGACAACCGCCAGAATCACCGCAAGGAGTGGATCGCCAAGGTGCGCGTGCTTTCAGGCGTGTTGGAACAACTGAAACCCGACGCGGTTTTTGCTCCCCATGCCGATGACTTCAATTCGACCCATATTGGAACACACTATCTCGTAGTGGACGCCTTGAGTGAATACCTGAAGCGGACGGGCCGCGGTCCTCTGCCATTTTTTGAGACGGAATTCTGGCATCAGAACTTGCGACCCAATTTGATGGTGGGTGTTCCCCCCGAGGATGAAGCCATTCTGATCATGGCGGTTGCCGAGCACGGCGAGGAGGTTCGACGAAATCCCTACCACTTGCGGCACCCTGCGCGAATGATTGAAAACGTTCGCCTGGGCGCTGAAGTGGTTGGCGGCCAGGGCGGCGCCGCTCCTGACTTTCCTTTCGCGGAGCTTTACCATTTGACCTTCATGGCCGGGAAGAAACTGATGGCACCTCGCCCAGGCGGACGCGTGGTAGGGCCTGCGGAAAAGATCGATTTGCAGGATTTGGTGAAGAGTTTCCTGCCGGATGGCTTGGATGGGCGTTGATGAAGGGGCTGCGGAAAAGACCTTCCAATGCTGTCATCCTGAGCAGTAGCGAAGGATGGCGCCTTGGATTCTTTCTGGGAAACGCAGATTCCTCGTTCCTGCTGCTCCTAAGAATGACAGCGTGTTTTCCCAACGCGTCAAGCCCTGCCCTACCGACAGCCCCCAAAGCGTTTCAGCGAGGTGAGAAACCAGTTTGATTGCAATATACCCAAAGGAGGAAGAAATGGCGAAGAAATCCATCGGTGCCAAGGTGTGGCTCATTGCTGATAGCTTTTTGCCTGATCGCAGCACCGGGGACATGAAGAGTCATGAGGCGGCGTGCGTTCTGAACATCAGCCGTCGCCCGGCAAAGTTGAAAATCACTGTTTATTTCGAGGACCGGGAGCCACTTTTGGGATTGGAAGCGGAATGTCCGGCCCAACGGACGGCCCACGTTCATTTGGAAAGCCTGAAAAACCGGCGGGGAGAGATGATCCCCATCGCCAAGCCCATGGCCTTGATGGTGGAGAGCAATGTGAACGTGGTGGTCCAGCACACGCGGCTCGACACCACGCAACCAGCCCTGGCGCTAATGACCACCATGGGCTTTCCGTTGCGGTAGGCACCAATAGGTAAAGATCGTCCATCCCTCTCCCCCAAAAGGACCTGGGAAGGGTCCCGTCGATTACCGCCTTGGCTGGCAGATCGGCTGCGCTGCGCCAATGCCGTTAAATTAGCGCACACGGGGCTGAGACCTGAATTCGAAGGCATGAGGAGTATTGATGTTCGCAAGGAAGATTCGCGTCGAAATTGTCGGCCCGCAGGGTGCGCATGTCTGTCCCATGGAATGGCTGGACAATTTCTGCATGCGAAGCTTCACGGGCCGCGAGGCATTTGATGAGACGCTACCGGTAGCCGACGGTGAGTTGGAAGTCAGTTTTCAGGTGGACATCAACGCCCTGCGGACCGACATGGAAGACTGGCTTACAAGGAAATTTGGAGAGGGAAAGCCGGTTAAACTCACGCTCGCAGAAGTCCGGAAGGGTGGAGGATAAAGGGTAAAGGCTAAAGGGCGAAGGTTGAATCACGAATTCCAAGAGCGTTAGGTTGTAGGGGCGGAGGAAATCGAAACTCGAAAATCACAGATCAAATATCGCACCGAATTTCGATTTTCAAGTTTCGATTTTCGAAAAAAACCCAGTGTTGATATCCAAATCCTGGCTCCTAACTTCTACCTTCTAACTCTTGCTCGTCCACGATTTTGATAGCCAGCATCACCTTGTCGTCCATGTGTGTCCCCCCCTTGGAGTACTCAGTTACGTCGTTGCACACCTTCAGGACGATGTC
>JARLGN010000276.1 GCA_031292775.1 Acidobacteriota bacterium
CAAACGACTTCGGGGTTTTCTCAGCTTGCTGATATGTTGCTTGCTCGCGGCAATTCCTGCTTCCGCACAGGAATTGACCGCCAGATTCTACCCGCAAAAATCCGTTTACCTTTTGGGAGAACCCGTCTGGTTTGTCTTCGAGGTCAAGAACAAAGGAAACACCCTTGTCCACCTCGAATACTCAGATCCATTCGGCGTTTGTGCAATTGCGGGTGGCTACGCATTCGATGTCGCAGGGGCGGCAGACGTGGGCCGATGGCGATGTGGTTTCGTGGCAAGTTGTGCGGGGGGTGGCTCGACGCCGTTGGCTGCCGGCGCGACCTATCGCCAGCGTCTGCTTCTAAACCAGTGGTTTCTTATTGGTCATGCGGGGAAATATCGGGTTTCTGCGAGCCGAAGTCTCCGTTTTGGCAGCCGGGCGGACCGATTCACTATTCTCGCTCCTGCCAAACGCACGTTCAAATCGCAGTTCGAAATTACAGTTGTCGAGGGCGAAAAGGCAAGGGTAGAGCGTGCTTTCGATCCATTCTTGAAGAACCTTAGCACTCGTGATTTTGACCTCAGAGTTGAAGCTGTCGAGACCATTACCGCGATGGCAACGCCCTTTTTGGAAAAGACGCTCATTGCGCTTGCGACAGGCGAGGATTCGTTCGCCCAAAGCAGAGCCATCCCGGCGCTGGGCCGCCTCAACACAGCCGAGTCGAGGCGCGTCCTTGCCAAATTGATTGCAGACCGCCAACCGTATTACATCTGGCAGGCGATTGACGCCCTTGCGCCAACAGGCGACCGCACTTATGTGCCACTGCTGGCTCAACTGGCGAGGGAGCCCAAGTGGCAGAATGTGGCCATCCCCGCTTTGGGCGAGTTGGGTGGCCGCGACGTCATTCCCCTTCTCCTGCCCTTCATTCATTACCCACTGGGGCCACCCAGCGAACCGCCGGTGCAATCACTCGCCATCCGTGGATTGGCGAACACCAGCAGCCGCGAAGCCGTTCCTTATCTCATTGAGGCACTCCGCAACCCCCTGGTTCATCGAGACGCGGTAAACGCTCTTGAGCAAATTACGCACTGGGTAATTCGGGATGGAAAGACCGGAAAATGGCTCTACACAGAAGATGAAGAGACCGCTGACCGGATGGCACGACGATGGCAACGCTGGTGGGAATCGATGAACCACAATGCCAAGCTCTATGGCCCCGGGGATTGCACGAGATCGCCGGGGGAACTGCCGGAGGAATAGCAGCGCCCTCTACGACCCGTATTTCTTCACCACGTAGTTGGCGACTTCTTCTTCAAAGTTGGAATAGCTCATCCGTATTTCGTTTTGCAGCACGGTGGCGAAGTCTGTGGAAGCCAGTTGCCTCAGCATCCGCCGGACTTCCCCCATTCCGTAAGTGTCGCGGAGGTATTCCAGCGCGGCCAGGGACTTGGCGTAGGTCAGCACCGCCTGATCGGTGGGCAAACCCACAAACGAACCTTCGAGCGAAGAAAAAACAGGGATCTTTCCGGCGGCGATGGCTCGTGCCAACTGGTTTCCCAAAGCTGCGGTGGTGGCGCCTTCCTCAAGCTGGGCAAGTCCCTCGTTGAACCATGTGGGACAATGGCCCAACGCGATCTGGCGGACAAAGGAATGTGTCGACTCATGCTTCAGCACACGAGCCAGGTCCGGCGTCATTTTGGTCAAACCGGAAACGGGAATTCGGATCTTGCCATCATTCAAGGCTCCCACCCAGGTGGGTGTCCGGGTGATATCGCGGAAAGACTCATTGGGATAGAGAATAACGACAATGGCCTCGGAGGGGGAATAGTCCAGGTCAAGCACCAGGTCCTGAAAGGAGCCGTCCAGACTGTTCAAAATCTCGCCACTTAGCCGCTCGTTCTGCTGGCCGTCGTAACGAAGCAGAAAGTGCTCGCTGCGCAATTCCGAGTAGGATCCGGAAACCTCCCGTTCGTGTTCCGCTTTCGCCAGGGCTTGGCGCACGCCGATATTGTCTTGAATGGCAAGCGCCTTGTTCCACTCCGTAATGGCTTGATCGAGATTTTCCATTCCATAGTAGGCCGAGCCCAAAAGCACCCGAAAGTCCGGCGCCTTGGGATAACGGTCCGCCTCCGGACGCAACAAATCGACAGCCTCCAGATAATGCTCCTGCTTCCACAATAAATACCCAAGGGCCAGCGATAGCGCCGGATCGTTGGGCAGATACTTTACGGCCTCGCGATATTTGATGATGGCTGACTCCGGGTCACCCTTGCGCGTCAGGAAAACGGCGGCGGCCTGGAATCCCTGTTTGAGCTTGTGCAGATTTTCCGGTGTGGGAGAGGAGACGGCGTCATCCGTCAAGTGCGTGAGATAGGCCTCGTCCACGGCGTCGTCGTGGATGACCCCTGATGCCACAATCGAGGGATCTGGAGGGGGCGTGAACGGCAGGGGAACATCGCGATTTGGCCGGGCGGAAGCCGGCGCAGCGGCGGGCGCGTCCGACTTCTCAATGTGGTCCACCATGGACCGGGAAATCGAAAGCTCACCACCCTCCACTTCATAGGTGACTTGTTTCTCATCCTGTTTGGTGACTGGGGCAACGATCTTTCGACCGTTCTTTAAGTAGATAACATCCGCAAAAAGCATGGGGGGAAACAGGAGAAGGACACACACCAACCGCCAGCACCAGGCAGTTTTGCCATGGGGAGCGGAGTGCTTGCGGACTTCGAGGAGCACAGCCATCCTGTTCGCATCATACATCAGCGCTCCGCACTCCGTCGAGTTGAGCACGGCGCAGGTATCAATGAAGTGTTTATCCCGGGGGCCAGTGAAACGCGCGGCCTCCCAGCAAATGGACGTGCAGATGAAATACGGATTGCCCCGCCCAGGTCCCGTTGTTGATCACGGTGCGATAGCCCTTCGATTCCAGCCCTCGCTCGCGTGCCAGTTGGGCGGCAACAAGCAGGAGATGGCCCAGCAGAGCTTCGTCTTCGGCAAGAGCTTCTTTCAGTGAGGGGAGGTGCTTCCGTGGAAGCACCAGCAAGTGAACCGGCGATTGCGGGTGAATGTCTTCAATCGCCACGGCGCGCTCATCCTCATAAACGATTTTGGCAGGAATCTTGCGATCAATGACCCGGCAGAAGAGGCAGTCCTCCATTAATTCATCCTGACGATAAAGGTTGTTGTCGCAAGGTTCGCGCTACGGAGCTTCTCCGCCAGTGCGAGCGCCGCTTCCTCAGAACTCTCGTGGCCCACGCGTACGCGGTAGAAGATGCCATCGCCACGGTCAAAATTCAGAATCACCACCGGTCCATAATTTGCTTCAATCAAGGCCTTCAGGCGGCCGGCATTGGCGGGATCGCGGAATGCGCCTACCTGCACGGCGAAGACGGCAGGCTCCGTTGTGGATCCGAGTCCAAGGATCTCCAGCCGCACCCGCGCCAGACCCGGCATTC
>JARLGN010000277.1 GCA_031292775.1 Acidobacteriota bacterium
CACGTTGCTGGTTTCAAGCGTGAGATTTCCCCCTGTAGGCATGGCATCGCGGGCGTTCACGACCAGGTTCATAAGGACTTGTTCGATCTGCCCCGGGTCCGCCTTTACGCGCCCCAGGGTGGGGTCAAGATGCGTATGCAATTTGATGTCTTCCCCGATCAGCCTCCGCAGCATTTTATCCAGGTTGGATACCACCGCGTTCAGGTCAAGCACTTGCGGAGCGAGCACCTGGCGGCGGCTGAAGGCCAACAGTTGGCGGGTGAGAGTGGCGGCGCGCTCCCCGGCATCAAGAATCTCTTTAAGGTATTCACTCGACTGAGTGTCAGCCTTGAGCTTTTCCATGAGAATCTGAGAATATCCATTGATGATGGTCAAAAGGTTGTTGAAGTCGTGCGCCACTCCACCTGCCAACCGGCCGATCGCCTCCATTTTCGCTGCTTGGTGAAGCTGGGCTTCCAGGATCCTGCGCTCAGTAACATCTTGTTTGGTGGCAATGAAGTGGGTGACTTCGCCGCTTGCGCTCACGATCGGGGTGATGGTCGTCTCTTCGGTATAAAGCTTCCCGTCTTTTCGCCGGTTAATAAGTTCACCGTGCCAGGTCTGCCCATTAAGGATGGTTGACCAAAGCTGCCGGTAAAACTCCGGGTCTTGTTTGCCCGATTTTAGAATCCGGGTGTTCTGCCCCAAGGCCTCCTCGCGGCCATACCCGGTGGTGCGAGTGAAGGCTGGGTTGACATACTTAATGTCACCATTAGTGTTGGTAATCACCACGGCTTCCGCCGACTGCTCGACGGCCGTGACCAAGCGGAGATGCTCCGCCTCCGCCTGCTTACGTTCCGTGAAGTCTTCGTAAGTTCCCAGAATCCCCATCACTTTGCCTTCCTGGTCATGCAGCGGCAGTTTGCTGGTGCGGAGCCAAATCACGCTCCCATCCGGCCTGTTTTGTGTTTCCTCGTAGCCGAGCCGGGGGGTATCCTGTTCCATCACCAGCTTGTCATCGGCGCGGTAGGCTTCCGCCGTTTCCCGCCAGGCAAGCTCATAGTCGTTCTTTCCCACGATCTCCGCCGGGTCTTTCAGCCCCGCTTCCATCGCGAAGGCTTTGTTACAGCCTAAATACACGATGTTCTTATCCTTCCAGAAGACACGCTGGGGAATCGTATCCAGGATGGATTTAAGCATCTGCCGCGACTGGTACAGTTCCTCTTCTGCCCGCTTGCGCTCGGTGATGTCTTCCACAATTCCGTTGTAGTACAGGGTCTTCCCATCTTCGCCCCGAATGGTTCGGGCGCTCTCGCGAACAAAGATCACCGAGCCATCCCGCCTTTTCCACGCCTCTTCCAAGCCCCGGACTTCACCGTCCCGTTCCATGCGTTCACAAAACAGACTCCGGGGGTAATCCGGCTCGAACCCTTGCTCCTCCAGGTTACGATCGGCCAGTTCTGCGAAGTCCTCAAACCCCAGCATCTTGACCAGAGTGGGATTCGCCATCAGGATGCGGCCCTGGGGTGTGGTGCGATAGATCCCCACGGTAGCGTTTTCTACAAGACTTCGAAAGCGCTCTTCACTCTCCCGCAAAACCGCCTCCGAGCGGTGCCGCTCGATCGCACTGCAAAATAACTCCGCCACCAATTGCAGCCGCTTCACGATCTCCTCCGGCCAGGTGCGTGCCGTCCGTGTACTGAAAGCCAACCCGCCGATTACCGGCCCTCCTCCCACCGCAAGCCCCATCGCCAAGACGCTCTTGATGCCGAAAAAGCCGAAGGTCTGCCGATCCCTGGCAGCCTCGGTTGGCAATTCCTCCAGGGATGAAGCAACGATGACCTTCCCAGCCAGTATTTGCTGCGTGCTCCAGGGGAGATAATGCCCGGCGTTTATCCCCTCGGGGATCGGGGCCCCTTCCGCCGGCCGATAGATATGAGTGAGCGGGATGAAACCCGGAGTCTCCGGCATCACCTGCCAAAGTGAACAGGCATCCAGCGCCAGGCTTTCGCAGACGCGGCGCTGGGCGTCTTTGATCTCGCCGTCGATCTGTTCGGCGGGCACGTGCACAAAGATCGCAGACAGTTCGGCCAGCAGTGTTTCAAATTGAAGCCGGTCGGCCAATTCCGCCTCGGCCCGCTTGCGCTCAGTAATGTCGCGCGAGACGCCGAAAGTTCCAATGATGTTCCCCTTGGCATCACGCAGGGGCATCTTCGTCGTCGAGGACCAGGCCGCATGTCCATCCGGCCATTCGACCCTCTCCTCTTTATTCACCACGGGATGACCCGTCCTGATTATTTCCTGTTCATCACTGGAGAATTCCCGGGCTTGTTCGGAGGGGAAGAAGTCAAAGTCGGCCTTGCCAACCGCTTGGTCAGGGTGACCTAGTTTAAGCTCACTTGCGAGGGCCAAATTAATGCGGGTGAAGTGGCTATTGCGATCCTTGAAGTAGATCTTGTCGGGGAGATTATCCATGACCGTATGCAGGAGGTGCCTTTCCTCTATCAGGGCTTCCTCCGCCCGCTTGTGGGCAGTGATGTCGCGGGCGACTGTCGAAGCACCGGTCACCTTACCGCCGGCGTCCTTGAGAGGAGATATGGTGACTGACACATCGATAAGCCCACCACCTTTCTTAACCCTTACCGTCTCATAGTGCTCAATCACTTCATCGCGCTTGATCCGAAGGAGGAAATCCGCAACTTCCCCCTTACGTTCCGGAGGGACAAGGATAGAAAACGGTTTTCCTATCATTTTCGAAGCCGGATAGCCGTAAAGCCTCTCCGCACCCTTGTTCCAACTTTGAATAACACCATCAAGGCTCTTGCCGATGATGGCGTCATCTGAGGATTGCACGATGGAGGCGAGGTAGTCATGTGCCTCTTCCACCCGCTGGCGCTCGGCCCGGGTGCGCAGAGCTTGGACGCCATAGGCCAAATCATCAGCCAGTTCCGTGAGAAGCTCCACCTCCGCGAGATCAAAAGCATCCACCTCACCCGCGTAGAGCGTCAGGGCGCCCAGGACCCCGTCATCCAAATTGATCGGCAGGGCTATGCTGGATGCATAACCCCGCTTGAGTGCTTCTTCCCGCCACGGAATGACGTTGGGATCCGTTCGAATGTCTCGGGCTATCACCGGTTTTCCGGTGCGAATTGCCGAACCAGTGGGCCCCCGTCCGCGTTCCGAGTCCGTCCAAGTGATGCACACTGATTGGAGATACCCCTCCTCTAAGCCGGCATGGGCTACGGGGCGTATCGACTTGGCTTCATCATGTTCGCCATAACCCACCCAGGCCAGGCGGTAGCCGCCCTCCAACACCAGGATTCCGCAAACTTCCTCCAACAATTGGCGTTCTTCCGCCGCCCGCACCAGGACCTGGTTGCAGTCACTGATGGTTCGGAGCGCCCGGTTCACCCGGAGCAGTTCCTGCTCCGCCCGCTTGCGCTCAGTGATAACGTCAAATACGGCCACAAAGTATTCTTTTTTCGGACTATAGACCGCGATCGCGAACCACATTCTCAGGGCAGCAACGTAGGTCTCAATGCGCTCGGGCGTGCCCGTCAAAGCAACCCTGCCATACACTTCGAACAATTCCGGGTCAGCCTCTCGTATGCCCGGAATTACGTCGGAAACTCTCCTGCCAACGACGTTCTTTAACCCCGTCAGAGTTTCGAACGCATGGTTGACATCGAGGTAGGTGAAATCCTGCGGCTGGTTTTGCTCGTAATGCATCTTGCAATAAGCGAATCCGTTCAGCATGTTCTCAAATAAAGAACGAAAGTGTTCTTCACTCTCGCGAAGCGCCGCCTCGGCCCGCTTGCGCTCGGTGATGTCACGGACAATGCTGAGGACCAGTCTTTCCGCGCCGGCGTCAACCAGTGTTTGCCTTTCTTCCACCGGAACGATCTGGCCACCTTTCCCCTGCAGGGAATGAAGGTGCAGAACACCGCCCACTTCCGTCTGCCTTTGGAACCATTCCCGAAGCAGCGGATGGTCCTCGGGTGGGTGCAGATCCGTCACCGTCATGCGGAAAATCTCTTCGTCGCTGTATCCATCCATCTCCATGGCTTTGCGGTTGCGTCCCAGAATGCGCAGGGAGGAAGGCGCAATGATATAGATGGCATCCGGCGCCGACTCCAGAAGGGCTACAAACTTCTCCTCTTTTTGCTTCAGCACCCGCGTCAAAACGTGGCGCCGATGAAACAACAGCAGACCAGCCAGAAGGGTAATAAGGAGGCTTGCGGCAACTCCCTCGGCGATGGCCTGCAAGCGAAAATCCTCCAAGGCTTCAACGCGATCGATCTTGCGCACCAGTCCCCAACCGGTCAGCGGGATTTCCTGCGTCGCTGCCAGCACCGGGGCGCCCCGGTAGTCTTTGTACTCCGCAAA
>JARLGN010000278.1 GCA_031292775.1 Acidobacteriota bacterium
AACGTGCCTTCCACCAAAAGATGGCGGTGGACGGCAATAGCGGAAAAGAGTTGAGGTATTTCGAGCCGCTCAACGTCGTAATGGCACAAAGCCACACTGGGATTTTGCTTGACCAGGTAATTTAGGCGCGCGTGCAACTCAAAGAATTGCGACAGGGGAATGCCCGCCGGTTTGGCCCAAACTCCTTCTTCCAGCCAGCGTATGGCAGGAGCATGAGCGATCTCAGCCTCGGCAAAGAATCTCTTTGCCCAATCCAGCAAATCGCCGGCGTCCGGCGCGTCAGGAGGGGATTGAAGGGTCTGGTTGCGCAGATGCCACCCCACATCGACGCCTAGTTCGCGCAGGCGGGAGAGCATAAGGACGCGCCAAGCGGCGGGCGCCAGGCAACAGCACCAATGGCCCACGCGCAGACCCTCGCTTACGAACTCCATACCCCAAACAGTCGAGGCTCCACGATGGACGATGGCCAGATGTTCGTGGCAGCGCACGGGAAACCGTGCGTCGAGGTGGGTAAAGTAGATGAGCGGCGACGTTGGGGATTGATCCGCCAACCGAGTTCTCCCCTCACGGACTTGCGATTCTTGCACAGCTTGAGGCCACCGCCCGGGATCTCCGAGAACTTACCGTCTCGTCCCTGCGTAACATGCAAGCCTCTTGTTGCATGCTCTATTTGTTCGCGATTATGCTTTCGCCGGGGGAGGGTGTCAAGTAAGTTGTTGATTATGCGGGAAAGCATTCAAGGGACTCGAGGCTACCCAACTTCGCGTCTCGGGATATCAGGGGAAAGCCCGCAAAGCGTCGGCGGAAGCGGCTATGTGCTATGCTGGTATGGAGGGGAGGATACGCGAGGGAATGAAGCTTGGCGTCGAGCCCTGTGCAATCAATTGTCGGCGCCCAACTCGGATTAGGCCCAGCGTGGAGTGGCCGCCTATCGCAATCACGAGATTCCTCCATATATTAATGAAAACAAAGGTACTGAAAAGATGTCTGGCTTAGCCTTGAGAGTGCCCGCTGACGGCGGCCTCCTTCGACACCTTGTTCAAACCCCCTCCTTGCTATGATCCAATTTATATCGGCCGGAAAGCGCTTCGGCCCCAAAACGTTGTTTGAAAACCTCGACTGGCTCATCACGGAACGCGATCGCGTCGGCTTGGTGGGTGCGAACGGGACGGGTAAGACCACTCTGCTCAAGGCCCTGGCTCGCATTGAAACCCTGGACTACGGCGAGATTTCTTTCGCCAAAGGGGTCACCGCCGGATACCTGCCCCAGGACGGTCTGACGCTTTCCGGACGCACGGTGCTGGCGGAATGCATGTCCGTCTTCGGCGACCTCATCTCCATGGAGCAGGAGATGGAAACCCTGATGGAGAAGATGTCGGTACTCGATCCGGCAGGAGAGGAGTACCTTCAGGTCGCGGACCGCTTCCACGCCATCGAAACCGAATTCCAGAATCGCGATGGATATTCGCTGGAGGCGCAGGCGTGGATGGTGCTGGGCGGTTTGGGATTCCCTCCCTCGGATTGGCATCGCCGCACGGAAGAATTCTCCGGTGGCTGGCAGATGCGCATTGCCCTGGCCAAGCTCTTGCTGGAAAAACCCAACCTGCTGCTGCTCGACGAGCCCACCAATCACCTGGACCTGGAAGCCCGCAACTGGCTGGAAGAATATCTGCACGATTATCCTCATGCTTACGTCCTGATTTCGCACGACCGCTATTTTCTGGATGTCACCGTGAAGAAGATGGTCGAGATCTGGAATCAGAAGGTTCATTTCTACAGCGGCAATTACGAGAAGTACCTGAGGGAAAAGGACGAGCGGCGGGCCCAAATCGAAGCGGCGTACCAGAACCAGAAGGACCGCATTGAACAACTCGAAGTGTTCATCAACCGCTTTCGCTACACGGCCACCAAGGCCAAGCAGGTGCAAAGCCGCATCAAGGAACTCGAGCGCATGGAGCGCGTCGAGATTCCACCACAAGAGAAAGCCATCCATTTCCGCTTTCCGCAGCCCAAGCCGAGTGGCCGGCGCGTGGTGGAGTTCAAGCGCGTGGCCAAAAGCTACGGCTCCAAGCAAGTTTTCCACGATGTGAATTTCACCATCGATCGCGGTGACCGCGTGGCGCTGGTGGGCGTGAACGGGGCGGGCAAATCAACTCTGATCAAACTGCTGTCAGGCACGGAGCCCTTAAGCGCCGGCGAGATGCAACTGGGCCACAATGTTGAGGCGGATTACTTTGCCCAGGACCAATACAAAGCGCTGGACCCGGAGGCACGCCTGCTCGACGACTTGTCAAAAGCGGCGCCCATGGCAATGAGTACGCAAACAGAGCTGCGCGGCCTGTTGGGATGTTTCCTTTTCACCGAAGACGATGTGTTCAAACGCATCCGCGTTCTTTCCGGGGGCGAGCGTAATCGCTACGCGCTGGCCAAAATGCTGTTGCAACCCTCCAACTTTCTGTTGCTCGACGAACCCACCAACCACCTCGACCTGCGCGCCAAAGACGTGCTGCTGGAAGCGCTGGAGGGGTACACGGGCACCGTGGTGTTTGTTTCTCACGACCGCTACTTTATCGATAAGCTGGCCACGAGGGTGTTTGAAATCGGCGGCGGCGAAGTGAGTGTTTTCCCCGGCAACTATGAGGATTACCTTTGGCGCAAGGAGGGAAAGAAGATCGATCTTTCCCTGCCCGACCTGCCGGATCTGGTGGCGGAACGGGCCGGTGCGCACCACTCGCACGATGGCAAACATGCTGCAACTCAACCAGCCGCAGCCCCCGCGGCGAAATCAAAAAAGGTCAATCCCCTCCGCCTCCAACAGATGAAAGATCGTTGCCGCGAGATCGAAGAGCAGGTGGCGCGCCTGGAAACTGAGATCGAAGGCTATGGACTGGAGTCTGCCCATTTCAAAAGCGCCGAAGAAAGCGTGCGGCTGGCCAACCTGATTGAAAAGGGACGAGAAGAAATCACTCAGCTCATGCGCGAGTGGGAAGAAACCACCAAGGTAGTGGAAGAGAACGAGTAAGAAATCGGGACTCGGGGCTCGGGAATCGGGATACGGGACTCGGGATTCGGCGCTGGTGTAGGGCCGAATAGCGTTCGGCCTCACAGGGAGCGGCCATTTTATGAAGCCCACAATGAGCAAGAAGGCACTGAAGCCCCTTCCGTCCTTTAATTCGGAAGGCGAGGAAAGGGATTTCTGGGGGCAGTAGGACTCCACTGAATACATCAATTGGACGAAGGCTAAGCACGTCGCCTTTCCCAACCTGAAGCCCTCGGTGCGGACGATTTCAGTGCGCCTGCCGGTTATGATGATCGCCCGCCTGAAACTGCTTGCCAACCAACGTGATATCCCTTATCAATCCTTGCTCAAGATGTTTCTTGCCGAACGGCTGGAACGGGAAAACCGTAGACGGTAG
>JARLGN010000279.1 GCA_031292775.1 Acidobacteriota bacterium
AGACTTGGGCGTGGCCGTACCGGCCATGATGTCGTGGAACTGTCCGCCCATAACAAGCGTCCATGCATCGTTCAACCGCTCCAGAGGGTAGGGAGGTCCGCCCATCCACGCTGCGGCAACTGAGGCGCGCTCTGCGGCGTCAGCCAATAACTCATTCTTGCGATTCCAGCGCTTGTGAATGGCTTGGGAAGTCAGTGAGCCGGCGGAGTGGTTGGTAAGCTCAAGGTCGCCTTTGTAATGGGCCAATTGGCTGGCCTTGCCCGACTTCAGGATGTCGATGAACATCTGATCGGCTTTGGAAGAGACCACGCGCACAGGTCCGTCACCCACTTGAATCGGGGCCCCCTTCGCTTCCGCCTCCTGCTCCTCATCCAAATCTGTCCGCTCGAGCGCAGTGGGCAGGACCGTGCGACTCTTGGTTACGATGGCCTCCAGCAGCTTTACTGAGGCCTCCGAGGGTGATCCCCCAATGTCGCCGGTGCCGTAGTAATGGTAATCAACCGCAAGACCGGTGGCTTTACCGTCTAATCTCAGGCGCTCGGGCCAGTCGACATAATAATGTTGCTGGGCGAACTGCGGACTGCTCTTGCTAAGGTCGTAATAGATTGTGCCGCTATAAGTGAGCGGGTTGAACGCGGCGATAAGGCTTTTGCCGCCTGGGCCGTCCCAAATTCCAACATTGAAAGGGATGCCCTTGGGGGTCTTTTCCGGCGACGTGGGGCCGCCTACCGGAGCGGATGAGCCCCAGCTAAGCTTTTGGGTGGAGAATCCCTTCACACCTGCCGCCGCCAGGAGGCTCGGCAAGGAAGCGGGGAAGCCGAAGCAATCGGGCAGCATGAATTCCTGGCTCGCTACTCCGAATTCACGGCGGTAATAGTCATTGCCGTATAGGACTTGGCGGATGATCGATTCGGGTGAGGGTGAGTTTACGTCGTTTTCTTCCATCGACGAACCCGCCGGGAACCATCGGCCTGTCTTAACGTAATGGCGCAGCTTTTCGTAATCAGCGGGGAAGTATTCCTTCATCATGCGATAGCGATTGGCGCCACTAAAATTGAAAATATAGTGCGGGTACTTTTCAAACAGATCGAAATTGGCGCGCATTGTTTTGGGAAGGTATTCGCTGATAACTTGTGGGTATTCCCAGCGCCATTCGGTGTCCAAATGGGCGTAGCCAACGACGTAAAGGGTCGGCTTGGTAAGGTCGGGCGCCGCATGGACTGCGGCTTTGACGGCAGGCTGCGCTGCGGCGGGTTTGTCTTGCGCGAAGGCGGAGAATGTCGAAAGCGCCATCGCCAACGTCAGCATCGCTAAGATCGCGGCGGAGCAAAATGAAATCGATGCCGTACTTCTTGCCGGCACCTGATGATGAGCGGTCCTATTCATGTTTACCTCGTTGACTTGATTACGCTGGGTTTGAGATCCCCGCTGGGGGGGAATTCGACTGCGACCGGCAGCGCGCCTCCCGGGAGTGTTACTCAAAGGAGGGCGTCATTATACACCCGCTGGTTGGTAAGATTCGGGCGGACCTGTAGGAGGCAGGATCTTTTTGAATGGGAGGTTTGCTTGGGGGGGGCCGCAGTATTCGAATCGCTATTCGGGATATCCCACAAATCGTTGCGATATAGGACGAATGGCCACGCGCGCTAAATGCGGCGGCGTCTGCCATGGCATCATCGCTTCTGAGGTGCGTCACTTGGTGGATTGACGTTGGGCAGGAGCGCCACCGCCCGAATGGGGCTGGCTTCACCTCCCTGCAATTTCAACGGAAGGCCTATGAAGAAGAAACGCTGTCCTATTACCTGATCCAGATTGATAAGGCCCTCGAAAATGGGCATTCCGGCGCGTCCCGCCAGCTTATGCGACGGTGCTCCGGCGGCGATGGCGGCAGGACTATCGGCGGAGGCGATGTCACCCCCCACGGCCTTGACCCCGCGACGGATCAACTCCTCGACGAGGGACGGCTGCAAGCCAGGCCATTCATCCTCGAAGAAAGCGGGTGATGCGGACCGTTTGTCCCAGCCAGTGCGAAACAGCACGATGTCGCCAGACTTAATGTCCGCACCCGCCAGGTCCGCGACAGTTAAGTCCTCCCCAGGGTCTTTAGGACTTTCCAATGCGATAGCATCCCCTATAAGGGCTTGTAAAGGCAATTGGGCCACATCGGGAAACCCATCGCCCAGAAAATGCAGGGGAGCGTCAACATGCGTTCCGGAATGCGCGCCCATTTCCAAGCGCGACACATAAAACCCTTGCTCGCTATGCAGGGTATGCCAGGACTTGGTAAAGGGAGGATCCGTTGGGTAGCACGGGGTTTGCTCATTGAGTGTGGCCGTCAAATCCACCATCCGAAACGCGTTGGCCAGAGTGTGCCTGAGTGTCGATCCCGCATCGGCAAGCGGCCCGTTATCATCCATGAAGCTCATGGTTTTCCTTCCTTACTGCGTACCGAATGCTATGAGGTGTGTGGAGACGTGTCAAATACTATGATTCGGTGTAATCAAATGCCTTTTGATATCGATGTTCCGCTTCTTGACAACTTTTTCCGCGTGGTCAAGGATGAAAACTCAACTCTAAATCAGGTGATGTCTGGAGATCGATGATGGGAAGCGCAGGTCCAATAAGGATGGGTGTGATTGGCTATGGCCGGGCGACGGTGCAAATGCACGCGGTTGAGCTTGAGGGAATGGCTGACAAATTTCAATTCGCCGCGGTGTCCGTCCGAAGCAAGGACCGGCAGGAGCTGGCTCGCGCGAAGTATCATTGTGCGATTTATGGTGACTATCGGGATCTGATCAACGATCCCCATGTGGAGTTGGTGAACATCGCGACTCGTTCGGTGGATCACGCGCCCATGGCGATTGCCGCCCTCACGGCGGATAAGCATGTGTTTCTGGAAAAGCCCATCAGCGTTTCGTATCCTGAGGCCCAGGCCCTTCAGGCTGCGGCAAAGCGCTCGAAAGGGAAATTGCTCATCCGGCATAATCGGCGGTTCGCGAGTGACTTCGTACAGGTGAAGGAGATTGTTGATTCCGGCCTTCTCGGAGAAGTGTCTTTGATCCGCGTGCGCTTTCTAAAGTACGACCTGCGGGACGACTGGCAGACTTTGAAGGAATGCGGCGGGGGAATGCTGTTGAACATGGGGCCGCACTTCATTGATCATTGTCTGGAATTTCTCGGGTGGAAATATGAAACGCAATGGGCCGATACCAGGCGGGTGGCGGCCACGGGCGACGCGGAGGACTACGCGAAGGTCATCTTCAGGGGGAAAGGCGGGCTGGTTGTTGATCTCGAAATGTCGGGCGGCGCCGCGTTCGACGAGGTTTCCTTCTCCGCCTACGGCAAGCTGGGTGCCCTAAGCTGTGATGGAAAGTCTATCCACGTGAAGCATTACGATCCGGCAGCGGTGGCTACCAGCGCCGCACGCGCATCAACTCCCGCGATTGATGCACCCTTTGGCAGTGGTATTTCCATACCATGGGTGGAGGAAACGATTGCCCTGAGGCCGCCACAACGGGAATTGTGGGGCGAGGTTTACAAAGCAATTCGTGAAGGCTCGGAATTTCCCATCAAGGTGGACCAGTCGGTGCAGGTCATGAAAGTCATTGATGAAGTGAAGGCTTTGGCGGGCAACCCATCCCCAGTGAAGTTGCGATAGCCAGAACGACTTCGGGACGGCGCAAACGGAGACTAACAATGAGATTTCCACGATTACTTCTGGCGGTATTGGCATCGGCGGTTCTATTACCGGGAGGCCAGGGCACGCCTCAGGTGCACTACTTTGGCCATGAGCAGGTATCGACTGCACTGGCCGGCACAGATCATTTCAGCGTTTTGCTTAACGCTCCCGACCTTATCGTCATGTGTAGCCACCGCAAGGGGCCCGGTCATGTCGAGCTTCACGTAAAGGAAAGCGACGTCTTTTACGTGACCGACGGCGAAGGCACCCTCATCACTGGTGGCAAGATGGTGGGGTCCCACGTGAGTTCACCTGACCAGTTGACTGGAACCGATATCATCGGCGGGGAGGCCCACCATCTTAGCAAAGGTGATGTGATCGTGATCCCTGCCGGGATTCCCCATTGGTTCAAAGAAGTTCCTCATTCGATTAGTTACTTCGTGGTGAAAGGTTTGAAGCAGTAAGGCGGGTTAAAGTCAATACTGTTCACTTAAGCTGAGTGGTTTTGACTCGACTCCCTCACCCGTCCCCCATAGGCGTCAAAATAACCTCGAGAGTTCCGGAAACGCGCGCAAAGCGGGCGTTGTCATCTCGCTACTGTCCAAAATAGCAGACGCAGCCAGTGGCCCACGCGGGACCTCGCTCAGCCATCATGAATTCGACATCGAAACTAAGGGCACATTTCCCCTCGCCCCCTTGGGGGAGAGGGGGGACCGCAAGGCGGGGGGTGAGGGGGTCCTGACCAAAATGGAATTCGTTTGACGGAGCGGCAAAAGCAAGGACAAAAGGCAAAAGTGAAATGCCCTCGGCTTCAACAGCATCTCAGTTGTCCCCAGAGTTTTTGACCCCCTCACCCGTCCCGCCCCGGCTGATGAGAACGCCGGTTGCGGGCCACCCTCTCCCCCAAAGGGGCGAGGGACGTAGATTTCAATCGATCTCCCCTGGAAAC
>JARLGN010000280.1 GCA_031292775.1 Acidobacteriota bacterium
AACAGTTGCATCACCGCCATGCCCGTTATGTGCTCCTGCAAGTAGGCATTGATCCTTGCAATTGCCGTGCGAATGCGCCGGTACGACTCACGGACCGCCCGCCGGAATGAGCCGGTAACGAGGCCAATTACCGGCAACACGGTGAAGGTCAGCAAGGCCAGCTTCCAGTTCACATACAACATCACGACCATGATGCTCAGCAGGGTGAAGAAATCCCCGAAGATGGCGACCACTCCGGAGGCGAAGAGATCATTCAGTACATCCACATCGGTCGTGACCCGGGTTACCAGGCGGCCCACGGGGTTGCGATCGAAAAAGGCCATTTCGAGCCGCTGCAAGTGAAGAAAGATCTGCTTGCGCAGGTCGTACATCACCTTTTGTCCCACCAATTGCATGGTGAATGATTGGGCGAATTCCAGCATGAAACTTAACACCACGCTGGGGAGGAAGAGCACGAAGGCAACCTGGGCAATGCCTACCAGGGGATCACGGCTTAAGAAATTCGCCAGGACGGCGGGAAGCCGCTGGCCGCGGACAGGATCGAGGTAGCGATCCACCTCTACTTTCATCAGGTACGCCGGGACGGCCTGAAGCACTCCGTAAAGGAGTGTGGTGACGAGCGCAAACAATGTCATGCGCCAATACGGACGGAGATACTCCATCAATCGCCGCATCAGCCGCGAGTCGTATGCTTTACCGATGATCTCGTCTTCTTGATGACTGGCTGCCATTCATGGTCCTGTAACGGTACAGATTCGAATTCGCTTCCCTCGCCCCCTTGGGGGAGAGGGTGGCCCGCAACCGGCGTTTTCATCAGCCGGGGCGGGTCGGGTGAGGGGGTCAAAACCGTGGCGTCTCATCCCAACTCGGCCCAGCGCATTCACGTCAGTGACAGCGGGCGCCATACCGCGTAAACCTACAATCACGCTTCTTCCTCTAACGCTTCTTCAATCAACTGTTTGTTATAAAGCTCGGTGTAATAGCCGCTCATAGCGAGCAATTCTGCGTGCGTGCCGCGCTCCACAATTTCCCCGTCGTGCAGCACCACAATTTCATCGGCGTTCTGGATGGTCGACACGCGGTGCGAAATCAAAATGGTGGTGCGGCCCGCCATGACGCCGGTAAGCTGCCGCAGGATGGTCTCCTCGGTGTAGGTATCCACGCTGGAAAGCGCATCATCGAGAATCAAAATGCGCGGGTCGCGGATGACGGCGCGGGAAATCGCCGTGCGCTGCTTCTGCCCACCGGAAAGTGTCAACCCGCGCTCGCCGACCATGGTGTCAAACTTCTTGGGAAAGCCATTGATTTCGGGGAGGATGTTGGAAATCTCCGCAGCGTGCTCCACCTGCGCGTCGGTCGCCTCCGGAGCGCCCAGCCTTACGTTTTCACGGATTGTTTCGCTGAATAGGAACGTTTCCTGCGGCACAAATCCAATGTGTTGGCGCAGCGTGTGCAGAGGGATCCTGCGGATGGGGATGCCGTCGATCAAGAGCGTTCCCGGAGGAGCATCGTACAGACGGGGGATCAGGCCCACCAGCGTGGATTTTCCCGAACCCGTTGCCCCCACCACCGCCACCGTCTTGCCGGCGGGAATGTGCAGGTTGATGTTCTTCAGTATGGCGTGGCCGTTGTAACTGAAACTCAGATTTCGAAACTCGATCTCGCCCTTCAACGCGGTTACCGGGTTCGCCGGAACCTCGCGGTCATTGATGTCCGGCTGGGCATCAAAGATGGTCATCAATCGTCCCTGTGAAGCCAATCCCCGCTGCACCATGTTGGTTACCCAACCCAAGGCGACGATGGGCCAGATGAGGTTGGCGAGATACACGTTGAAGGCCGCGAACGTCCCCACGGAAATAATTCCGCGAACCACGTGCCGTCCACCCACGACCAAAACCATCATCAGCGAGACAGCAAACAACAGTGCCATGCCCGGCCACAGGAAACTGGAGATCCAGATCAACCCCCGGTTTTTGTCCACAAAGTCGCGGTTCATCACGTCAAACGTGGCCATCTCCGCATCTTCCTGGCAAAAGGCGCGAACCACGCGGACGCCCGAAATGTTTTCACGCACCCGCTCCGTAAGCTCGGAATAGAGCGCCTGGATCTTCTCGAAGCGTGCGTGGATTTTGGCTCCGAAAAACTTGACCCCCACGGATACCAGCGGCATGGGGGCAAGCGCCATCAAGGTCAGTTTCCAATCCAGGTGGATCATCAGGCTGATCGTGGTGATGCCGATGACTACCGTGGTGGCGGAGTACATGATCCCGGGGCCAATCATGTTGCGAACAGCATTCAGGTCGTTGGTGAGCTTTGACATCAGGTCGCCGGTGCGGTTCTCGGTGTAATAGCGAGGCGAAAGGCGCAGCAGGTGGCGGAACAAGTCGTTGCGTAGATCGTATTCGGCATCACGGGAGATGCCGATGAGAATCCAACGCGTCCAAAATTGAAAGAAGGCCTTGATTACTGACAAGCCAATCAGGATGGCTGCCACGATTGCCAATTGCCGAAGTACCACGGCGTGCATCAGGTCGTCGACGCCGCCTTTGATGGCCAAAGGAACCAGCGCGCCCACGGTCTGCCCAATGATCAGGCACACGAATCCCGCAACGAAGCGCGCTTTGTAGCGCGCAAGATACGGCCGAAGTGGGCGGAAACGCTCGAACATCCTGAACCTTATGATACCAATCCCTTGATGGCGCCCCCAGGCGGAAGAGGACCAAACCATTAGATTATAACGGAGGGCGGAGGATACCGGAACGTTTCTCCCAGGATGTTCCCAAATTTCAACTGATGTGATGGAAAACCCGGCGGGTTCAGAGTACCATGTGGCGCGATTGGCTGTTCTTTACATAAGATCCACAATATTTCGTACCAGGGGGCTGTGATGGCGAACCATGATTCCGACGAAGAGCAAGCGAAAAGGATCGAGGATCTGAAGCGACGGGCGGAAGAACTTTCCGGCGGGGATGTGGAGTTCGGGGGCTTGGAAGGCTGCGACCCTGAAGTGGAAGAAGGGTTCCTGAAGCAGATGATGGAATATGAGGAGGCCCCCTGGACGACTCACTTTAAGCAGTTGGAGCGCGCCGGTGTGTCCATGCCGGCGCCGGAAACGTTGAATGACGCGGAAGTGACCGCAAAGCTCTGGGAAGTCATCAACAAACTTGCCCAGATGCGCATCTTCATGGAAGACACCGACCACCTGAGTGACCGCGAGCTTTACACAGACCTCTGGGGTGACCTGTTACGCGAGGAAACGAAAGACGTCGTGCTGGACCAGGACTCCGCTTGTCACTATCAATTGCTGAGTGGTGGCAGCGACGAAGAATCGCTTCTCTATCTCAAATATTATGCGGATGAGAAGGAGCGCGAGCACTGGCGTAAGGATTTCCCGGATTTTCCCATTCCGGAACCCGAAGACCCGCCCTACGATCGCGACCGGCTTCTGCCTTACCCGACGTATGAGCCGCCTTCCGATTTGCCCGTTAGCTAGTCTGGGTTTCTCGCCACGGGTTTGGAAATAGGTCCGCGCTGCGATTCTTGTGAGTTTATCTGGGGAAGGAAAATGTAACCGCTACATCTCGCGCCGGCCTTCCATGGCCTTGACCATGGTGACTTCGTCCGCGAATTCCAAGTCCGAGCCCACGGGAATTCCCATGGCAATGCGGCTCACTTTAACGCCCAGCGGTTTGATGAGGCGGGAAATATAAACGGCGGTGGCTTCGCCCTCGACGGTGGGGCTGGTGGCGAGGATCAACTCTTTCACCTTGCCGCCCCGCAGCCGTTCAAGCAGGTTCTTGAGCTTCAATTGGTCTGGTCCAATGCCTTGCAGAGGTGAAAGCGCTCCGTGCAACACGTGGTACTGCCCGTGGAACTCACGGGTCTTCTCCACGGAAATAACGTTGTAAGGTGTCTCCACCACGCAAATTATTTCGCCATCGCGCCGGGAATCCGTACAGTACTCACAGGGATCGAGTTCCGTCAGGTTATTGCACACGCTACATAGACGGATCTTATCTTTGGCGTCGACGATGGCCGCGGCCAGGCGCTGTGCATCCTCGCGGGAGGCTCGTTCCAGGTGAAAGGCAATGCGCTGAGCGGACTTCTGCCCGATTCCAGGCAGGCGCTTCAACTCATCAATCAGGCGAGCCAAAGGCTCAGCGTAATCTTTCATTAGTTTGTCAACTGAGAGGACTGAAAGTCGAATTACAATTTTCGAGGTTCGGCTACCGTTACGTCAAACCCGGAATATTTAACCCGCCGGTCAAGTTGCCCATTTGGCTGGACAACTGCTCATCCACCTTTCGCGCGGCTTCATTAACCGCAACCAGGATCAGATCCTGCAACATTTCCAAATCCTGCAATGCAAAAACCTCGGGGTCAATGCGTACCTCATGCAGATGCTTCTGGCCGTTCATTTTAACGGAGACCATGCCGCCGCCCGCCGTGGCATCCACCATCAGCTCATCCAGTTGCTTCTGCAACTGCTCCTGGAATTGCTGGACTTGCTTCAGCATCTGCTGCATTTGTTGGAGGTTCTTCATAGCTCACTCCCGGCTCAGGTCCTTGACGTCCAACACCGTGCCGTCAAACTTTTTGCGAAAGGCTTCCACGTTCTGATCGCGCTCAGCGCGTTGCCGCGCATTGGGCCGTTCCACACGAGCCTCTTTTTCCTGCTCTTCGAGTCTAACACAAATTCTCACGGGTTGGCCCAGCACTTGGGCGCACACCGTCCGGAGTGTCTCCTGTTGCTCGCGGCTCTTCAGCAAATCAGCAAAAAAAGAATCCTTCTGGGCATAAACAAAAGTGGCTTCACCATTCTCCACGTGCCAGGTGGTCATGTGCTCAAGACAGCTACCCAGAAAATTCGATTGGCCGTAGACCTTGGTCTTGATCGCAGCCAGAACCGGATCTTCGCCGGCGACGGCGGAGGGCGCCGCTGTTTCCACCGGTGCAGGCGGGGGCGTGGAAGCAACCGGCGGCTCAGGCGAGGGTCGCTCCGCGGGAGGGCGTTCGAAACTGGCGGGGCGAACCTGGCGCGGCGGTTCCGCAACGACACGTGCGGCCGGAGGCGCGGTGGCGTGTGAAGGCACGGAAGAACTTCTTGCTGGAAGAGCAGCCGTGCCGAGCCCACTGAGTAGTGTTTCCAGCGATGCCAGGCGCCGCGCGTGCACCATCTTCATCAAGGCCAGTTCCAGGTGGAAGCGCGGGACCAGCGCATAGCGCATCTCGCTTTCCGCGCGCAGCAGGATATTAAAGAAACGCGAAAGGTCTTCTTCACTGAAGCGTCCTGAAATCTCTCCGATATTCTTCCGCTGCTCGGTGGGAACCTGGATCAGAGCACTATCAGCACCGCAACTGTGCCCAATCATCAGGTCGCGGACGAAGCGTGTGAGCTCGCCGCAGAAGTGCGCCAATTCATAACCTTCCGCGGCCAACTGCCCCACCTGTTCCAGAACGCGGCGCGAGTCCGCGGCGTCGACAGCCGTCATGATGTCCGCCAACAAGGCCGCGGGCACCACTCCCAGCACCTGGCGCACCCGCTTTTCGTCAAGGTGCTGGCCGCAGGCGGCAATCACCTGGTCAAGCAATGAAAGGCCGTCGCGCATGCTGCCTTCCGCCGCTTGCGCCAGCGTGGAGATGGCCCCTTCATCCGCGCTGACATTTTCATCTGCCACCACCGCGCGGAGCCGGTCATAGATTTCCCCGTAATCCAGCAGCCGGAAAGCAAAATGCTGGCAGCGCGATTGGATGGTGGGGGGCAGCTTGTGCGGTTCCGTCGTCGCCAACATGAAGAGCGAGCGCGGCGGCGGCTCTTCCAACGTCTTCAGCAGCGCGTTGAAGGCCTCCGTGGTAAGCATGTGCGCTTCATCAATGAGGAAGATCTTGTAACGATCGCGCGATGGCAGGTAGCGCACGGCTTCCCGCAGTTCACGGATTTCATCGATGCCACGGTTGGAGGCGGCGTCAATTTCCTGGACGTCCACGGAATTCCCCGCGGTGATTTCCACGCATGAGGGGCAGGTACCATCGGGTGTAATGGTGGGGCCGGCGATGCAATTCAGCGCCTTGGCCAGGATGCGGGCCGTGGTGGTCTTCCCCACACCGCGCCCTCCCGAGAAGATGTATCCATGGGCAACGCGGTCCGTCAGAATGGCGTTCTTCAGGGTGTCGGTTACCAGATGCTGACCCACCACATCGTCGAAAGTCTGGGGGCGATATTTGCGGGCTATGACCTGATAAGACATGGGGGGAGTTTTGGATTTTAGATTTTGGATTTTAGATTTTGGATTGAGGCTTTCGCAGTTCCAAGGTATCCACGAAGGCCGGCTGTTTTCAATCCAAAATCCAAAATCAAAAATCCAAAATAAAATTGATCAGACTTCGGGTGATCTGCGGCACACGGAGAGGCTCGTTACCGTTGCTTCCTTCCGGACCTGGCGGGGTTCGCGAACATCCGTCGCACAGAGCCCGAAGTCTGACATAGTGTGCTTGCTCAACGTGCACTTGTACTGAGCAAACCCAAATTGATGGTAACACGCGGCGCGACTCGCGTCGATAGCTTTGGAAGGAACTGGTTCAGGACCGCCCTTTCTGGAGAAGATTGCGGGCGGTCCCGACCGTGGAAATTACTCAGTCCCTGTCGGCGCGTGATTTCTGCGCCGATTTTTGTTGCGGAGACCTCTCGTCATCGTCGGGGTCTTTGCGATTCTTGCGCTGGCTCTGTCCGGCCGGGGCGGCAGGATACGGCCGGTTGCCCATTATTCCCTTCCAGAGAATGTGGTTGTAGGTGGCGAAATCGATGCGATCGGCATCCGAGAAGTCCATCCCCTTGGTGACGCGCGCCCAGTACTTCGCACTGTGCGTCGACTTGGGCACGATCAGGCCGGCCGCCTTGGGAGGCATTGGCAGCGACGTGGCGTAGAGATACGGCGAGGGCGCAGCAGTAAAGCTCCAGGTGCTCGCCGTCGTGTTGAAGACGTCGGCCATGGGACTGGCGAGCGCGTCGTTCAGGTTCATGGGCGCGAGGCCCAGAACCTCTTCAATCGTGCGCAAGAAGTTGACGGTGTTGTACGGCGCGGATACCACCGTCTGTTGCTTCACGTAAGCGCCTGCGACGAAGGCGATGGTGCGGTGGGAATCGACGTGGTCGCCGCCGTCCTGAGCGTCGTCTTCAATGACAAAGACCAGGGTGTTGTTTGCATAAATCGGGCTGTTGGCGATCTTCTGCACCAGCAAGCCCACCGCATAGTCGTTATCAGCTTCCTGCAGTTCTGGAGTATTCACCAGGTCAATTGCGGTGCCGAAGTTTCCGGTGTGATCGTGCATGAAGCGAACCAGGCTCAACGAGGGTAGTCCGCCCTTGGCGTAATTGGCATCAAAGTCCCGCGCCCACTCGGTGTAACGGTAATAATCGGGAAAGTTGTTGTCGAAACCGCGGAAGTACGGATCGGTATACGGGAAGAGGGAAACACTTGACGGGGTGGCCACCACCGTGCCGGTTGCGGCCGGGTCGTGCGCCAGGGGAATGGCGCACGTGGGCTCGCTATAGCAGGTGCCGTCTATAAAGAAACCGTAGTTGCGAACCGTCAGGCCCACCCGCAGCGCGGCGTCCCACAAATAGCCGGTATTCACTTCGTTGTTCGGCCCATCTGGAGCATCCACATCGGTCTGGCCCGCCAGCACATCCGGATCGTCGGGTGTACGAGGGCTGGCAGCCATGCGCGCGGCGAGGGTCGGAATCGCCACGTTCACGCTGCGATTCGTTCCCTCGGTATCCAGGCTGAGACCTCGTGCCGCGTAAGCCAGCGGGTATTGGCGTTCCACCACGTCGGGGGCGCGCGCCGAGGTGGTCCAGGGCCAGCCGTCGTTGCTGACTTCGGAGGAGGCCATGATGTTGTCGAGTGTGACAAAGGTTTGCGCCAGGTTATGCATATTCGGTGTGATCTTCTGCCCCCATTGAACCAGACTCGAATCACCGTTGCCGACCGGCAGGTCGCCCAGAACCTGGTCGTAGGTCCGGTTTTCCTTGATGATGAAGATAACGTGCTTGATGCCCTGACGCACCGCCGCCATGACGGCGGCCTCGCTCGCACTTTCAGTGGCGGAGAACCGGTCGTTCGTGAGCACCTGCGCCGTCAGTGCGGGGAGCTGCGCGGCGAGGTTGGCGGTAGGGAAGCTCTGTAAGCCGGCTTTGGTTACCTGGGGGTTCCATTCATTCATCGTAATGCAATTGGGATAGTTCGTCGGACCAGCGCCATAGCACCAATTCGGATTTGCGCCGGTTGGCGACTTTCCATTGACCACGTACGCCCATTTGCCGTCGGGGCTGAAGCTCACGGAGTTCGGGTACCAACCGGTGGGAATGAGTCCCACCACTTTGTCGTTTTGATCGGTTCCGCCGAGCGCCACAACGGCAATGCTGTTCAGATTGCCATTGGTCACCCAAATCTCTGTCCCATCCGGGGTGAGCGTTACGCTGTTGGTGTTGGCGCCCGTCAACTTCTGCTGCAAGGCAGGCACAGTTGCCACGACGGACGGGGGAGCAATGACCGGGATGGTTTCGAGCACGGTGTTCCACTTGGTGCGGTCGTTCGGGTTGGTGTCGATGACGTCAACCGTATCCGACTCGTCTTCGGCGACGTACAGGCGCGTGTCGGCCGCATTGAGCGTCATCTTATTCGGCTGGCCTTTCACGGGGATCCGGGCGATGACTGCCGGTGTCGGTCCGTCCAGATTCACCACGTCAATCTCGCGGTCGCGAAGGCTCGAGACATAAGCCCAAGTGGTCGTAGCGCTGCCCGCCGGCAGCGGCGTGGGTTGCGCAATAACCACCCAGAACGGATATTCACCGCCCGGCGTGCCCGGCAGCGGCGAACTGGCGGCCTTGCCGGGGCGCAAGTCGAGTTCCCCCGCTTGCTCGGCCGTAAGCGTGCTCACCGGCGCCCAGTTGCCCAAGCCTCCGGTGAACACGGTTATCGAGTCGTTGTAATAATTCGCCACCACCATCTTCTGCCCATCATTCGAAACCGCCACTCCGGCGGCGCACGGCTGCACGAAAACAGTGCTGTTTACCGAAGGTGTCGGTTCGGAGGGGGCCACCACAAGGCCGACGCCCGCTGTGTGATTCAGGAGCAGTTCAGGTTGCAGCGTCGGTCCCCATGTCTTTTGGTCGGCGCCCAGAGCAAAGACGTGCACATTGTCATGCTGGGCATTACTGGGGTTGGGGAAACCGTTGCTGGCAAAGGGGAAGTCGCCCATGCCGCTGGATACGTAGAAAGCACTCTGTGTGGGGTCAAAAGCTATGCCATTGTAGGAATTGGGGATCATCACATTTTGCTTATAAACCGGCGTACCCGTCGAAATGTCGTAGATGAACACATATTCACTCGACGGTGAGTTGGCCGGAAGTCCGCCGGCAGCGGGAGACTTGCCCGGCGCGAACTGGACTACGGGCGGCTCGGGTACGAAGGCCATGGCACCGAGGGAACCGGCGTAGAAAATTCGGTTAAACCCGCTGGTGAGGACCAGCAAGGTGTTTCCACTTACCACACTCGATACCGCTTGCCCGGCCAGCCAGGGATTACCGTTGACCAGCCAAGGGGTGACCAGCGGCTGAAACTGGGAGTCCGTGGGCGCCAGGGGCGTGATCCATTGGTTCATATTGGGAATGAACTGGACGCCCGCGGCCGCGGCATTTACCGTGATGGTCAGGGTTGCTGTGGCATTGCCGGTCAAATTGGAAGCCATGACCTTATAGCTGGACTGAGCGGTCACTGCCGTGGGGGTCCCGCTGATGATGCCCGTGTCGTCGTCCAAGCTGAGGCCCGCGGGGAGGGCCGGGCTTACACCGTATGAAGTTGCGGCTCCGGCGGTGCTGGCGGGGGTAATCGGGGCGATGGTTGTTCCCACGGTGTAAACCACCGTGCTGGGAGCGTACGTTAGGCCCGCCGGGGCCAGGTCATTCACCGTGATGCTCAGGGACGCCGTGGTGCTGCCGCCCGCATTGGAAGCCGTTACCGTGTAGTTGGCCGTGGCGGTCATGGCCGTGGGGGTTCCACTGATGATACCCGTGCTGGTGCTCAGGTTGAGGCCTGCGGGGAGGGCCGGGCTCACATTGTAGGAGGTTACCGCGCCGCCGGTGCTGGTGGGGTTGTTTGCCGCGATCGGCGTTCCCCTGGTGTAGTCCGCTGTGCCGGTAGTGTAATTGAGTGCAGTGGGCGGCTGGTCATTCACGGTGATGGTCAGGGTCGCGGTGGTACTGCCAGCCGAATTGGAAGCTGTTACCGTATAGCTGGCCTTGGCGGTTATCGCCGTGGGAGTTCCATTGATAATACCCGTGCCGGTGCCCAGGCTCAGGCCTGCGGGAAGGGCCGGGCTCACACTAAACAAGCTCGGGGCTCCGCCGGTATTGGTGGGGCTATTTGCCGAAATCGCCACCCCCTTGCTGTAGACCGCCGTGTTGGCAATGTAGCTGAGTGCCGAGGGGGCCTGAACATTTACAGGACTGCTGCCGCCACCGCACCCACAGAAGAAAAGGATTATTGCAGTAAGAGAAGAACCAAGCCATTGATTAGATCGCATCGAGAACTCCTTACCGGGTTTTGCCGACAATGAACTATTGCCCACGAAACATGTTCTTAACTTTGGGGGCCACCACAACATCCGGACTGGGTGCTACACACGTGAAATTCGCAGCATTTTCACTGTCTCCTGTACCCGTGTACTGAGCAAACTGCGGATAAGGACAGAGAGGGCGGGTCCGGCCTGGTGGCAGCGCGCTTCCGGAAAGGGGGTTCGACGTGTGATTAAATGAATTGCTGGCAATGATGGAATCGGGAGCCGTGCCCTGTTCCACCCAATTTACAATCTCAGCAAGAGAATCAAAGCTGTCGAGCGCATAACTCCCGCCCGAGCAGTGGTTCATTCCGGGAACCAAAAAGAGCCTGGCGAAACTTCCCGTGGCTGTCCCGTACTTGGACGACAAGGTCTCGTAGTAATTCACCGTGTCATACATCGAGAACACAGGATCGCTCTCCCCGTGGAAGAAAATGATCTTTCCGCCGCGGCCCATGAAGGTATCCAGATTCGTCGACGTTGCTTCCAGATAGGACACGGCAGACTGTGTAAACGTTGAATTTGTGGCGTTCAGGCTGTTGTTCAGATCGTCCATCGACTCCGTAAACACATTCAGAGAAGGATTCGGCGGAGATGACAGCAGATACATGGCCAACTGTGCGCCCAGAGTTATGTTTGCGGCGGGAGTTGGCGGATAGGGAAAAGCAACATACACAGGCTGCGGGTACCCAACGGGGATATAGGTAGTGGGAGGGTTAACGCCAAGCGTCCACATTATCCATTTAGGATCGCTGATCCCCACATCGTACGACAAATTCGAGTAAAGCGCATTCCCCTGAGAATTCACGGGTCCCGCGAACACATTCTGAATTGCCGCAATCTGCGCAGGAAGCAAGCAGGTCGCGGTTTTCACTCCCGTGCACTGAAGCTGGCTAATCGTGGCCGGGTTAAATGCTTGCTGGCAGGCGGCGGTGTTGAAAATCATCTTATCCTGTAGTCCATCGAGTGTATCGCACGCCTGAAGCACGAGTTGCCCAACAAGCGCCAGGTCCGACTGGCTTGCGGCCGGGGAGAGGTTAGGATGCCCATTGATATCATAGGTGGGTCCGGTGGTTCCGACAGCCAGAGCGGCTTGAGCAAATTGCTGGGTATCCCAAGCTTCAGCAATGGCAGTATGAGGAACCCGGAATCCGGGGTCCCCAGCGACTATTCCATCGAACATGTTACCCCAGCGCTGGCTGGATGCCATTGCTTCCCGCCCTCCATTGGAACAACCGAGATAGTACGAATAGACGGGGATGATACCGTAAAACGACATCAAGATGGACTTTGCCACTGGAGTCAGGGTCCCTGTCTGCTGATAGCCGTAGTCGGACCTCGCCTGCGGATCATATCCAAATCCGGGATTCTGATTGGAGGTATGGCCTGAGTTCTGGGTGATAACAGCGAACCCCCGATAGAGAGCCGGCGGGAAGGTCGTGCCCCCGCCAAGGGTCGCGCCTACTGCCTCTCCTACCACGCCGTCAAGCCCGCTGCCGCCCGTGAAAAAGAAGTCTCCATTCCAAGTTGTGGTAGGCATTCTGAGTTCAAATGAAATGCCATAATTCGAATCTGACGCCGTTGCCGGTGTCAGATTGCCATACTCGTCCATTGCCGGGGCAGGGACACCAATGCGGGGGTTCACAATGCCCCGAACCAGGCAGTGTTCGGGTAATAGCCCAGCACCTGGATAAAGAGTGGAAGGAGTGGAGTTTGCACTTACTAATTCTGCTGTCGTGATCTGAGTATTGGGAAGAACAAGTTGGGTGATGTTAGCACAGTCCGTTGCCGGTTCTGTGGGCACAACTTTAGCCGCTGTGATGGTCAGGATCGCTGAGGTGCTCCCGATCGCGTTGGAAGCGGTAACCATGTAATTGGCCGTGGCCGTCAAGGTCAGAGGTGTTCCGGTGATGATGCCCGTGCTCGTGCTCAGACTCAGGCCCGCCGGAAGGGCCGGGGTCACCCCATACGAGGTCACCGTTCCACCGGTGTTGCTGGGGGTGTCCGGCGGGATCGGCACCCGCACAGCAAAGACCGCCATGCCGGTCGTGTAGGTAAGTCCTGAGGGCGATTGATCATTCACGGTAAGGGTCAGGGTTGCTGTGGCGCTACCGACCAGGTTGGAAGCCGTCACCGTGTAGCTGGCCCCGGCGGTTATAGCCGTCGGAGTTCCGCTGATGATGCCCGTGCTTGGGCTCAGGCTCAGGCCTACCGGAAGGGCGGGGCTCACACTATACGAGATTACCGCTCCACCGGTGCTGGTGGGGATGTTCGCCGTGATCGCCAATCCCTTGGTATATACCGCCGAGTTGGTAGTGTAGCTGAGTGATGAAGGCGGCTGAGGGGGAGTAAGATTACTACTGCCGCCGCCACACCCGCAGAATAAGAGGATTATTGCGGAAAGAGAAAACCCAAGCCAACGAACAGTTTGCATATAAAGCTCCCTTTTCGATCTTCACCGGCACCAGGACATACCGAGGTATTTCGCAAAGGTTAATCCATGTATAAATGATACAATAATTAATGCCACACAAATAGTAAATTTCACTCGACTGTGCGGCAGAATGACACCCTGGGTGTACGGCCCCTGAATCAGGATTGTTCTCAGGAGCCCGCCGCAGCTAATCCACGAACGAAGTCCCGGGCTCGTACAGACCTCGCCGTGCCCATATAGGGCAACTTGGGCTCCACGTTCCAATTTAGACGTTTGTTGGAGTTAACTCATGTGAATTGTGTGGATTACGGGAGCGTCCTGAAGATAATCCGAACTCGACAACAAAACGGCCCCGTCTCGTTTTGAGACACCTAGTGAAATTCGGTGCAGGAATGAAACTTGGTAATGGCAGACCTTAGAACCTTGGGTAGAAAGACTCTCGCTTCGGTTGAAGGTCCACCAATGTTGACTGCGGGCTGCCGATTCTGACGGTGGGTACCCGCCGGGTAGTGGTTCAGTCGACTTTGAACTGTTTCTTGGTCCGAGTTATTGCCTGCCTTGGGCAACTGAAAGGCCGTGAATGGTCAGGATAACCGCATGGGCGCGTCTCTTCCGCAACGTCTACTGGCCGGAAGTAAGAGCCTTCAGGTAGCGGTAGTAGAAGTCGACACCCTGATAAAACGAATCCACGCGCAATCGCTCGTCGCGGCCGTGGGCGCGCACGTCGTTCATATCGATTCCGATGCCAGAAATTCCGTAGGTCGGCATGCCCGCTGCATTGGTGTAGACGCCGTCCGAAGCGCCCGTTGACATGGTGGGGACAACCGGCGCCCCCGGCCACATCTCTCCCGCAATTTTTTCGAGTGTATTCATCACGTCGGGGCGCAGTTTTACGGGCGGCAGTGCTTGGGCATTGGGGGCGCTATCCAGCACACGGCCGCTATGGTCGACATATCCGACGTTTACCTTGGGATCAGCGAACACACGGATAAGGCTCTGCCGAACCTCTTCGCGCGTGTGTCCGGGCAGGATGCGGCAGTTTACGTTGGCGCGGGCGCTTTGGGGAAGGGCGTTGTTGGCGTGTCCCGCATCAAGTCGCGTGGCCACGCAGGTAGTGCGCAGCGTGGAATTCTGCAGTGGGTCCAGGGAGAGGCGCGCCGCCGCACCGGGGTCGGGCGGATGGTTCAGAATGGCCAGCATGTCAGCAGCCTTTTGGCCGGTTTCCACGGGAGCCATGCGCCGAAAGTAGGTGCGCGTGACGTCATTCAATTCAAGCGGGAACTGGAAGTGCTCCAAGCGGCCCAGCGCATCGGCAAGATGATAGATGGCATTGTCTGGCACCGGCAGGGAACTGTGTCCGCCGGGATTCGTTACCGTAAGTTGAAAGTCGGCATAAAGTTTTTCCGCGGCATCCATGGAGACGATTACTGGCTTGCCATCCTGGGTGTCCACGCCGCCGCCGTCGGAATTGAGCACGAATTCGGCATCGATCAGGTCGCGATGGTTCTTCAGGAGCCAGTCCACGCCGTTTGACAAGCCACCCTCTTCGTCGGCGGTCAGCGCCAGGATAAGGTCGCGGTCGGGTTTGA
>JARLGN010000281.1 GCA_031292775.1 Acidobacteriota bacterium
CGGGCCATTGCCATTCAGATTAAGCCCGACCTGGGGGGATTGGGAGGTCAGTCCGATCAGGAAATAGAGGAAAATGCCCAGGACGCGCTGGTCAAGCTAGTTGACCTCAACGGTGATGGCACTTCCGAAGTCATTGCGCAAGGATCGTTGGATGAGGGATGCAGTCCCACCGGAAATTGCCGCTTCTGGATTTTTCAGAAATCCGGCCAGGAGTACAAGCTGTTGTTCTACCGGGAGGCCATCCAGTCATTTACCATTGAGAAGACCCGTTCCAATGGGTTCAGTGATGTCGTTGTCGCAACGCACGATTCGGCCACGGAAAGCACCGTAAGACTGTTGCAGTACCGCGAGGGCACGTACCACGAGGCCGCCTGTTATGATGCGAACTGGTCCGTGCTGGAGGGCAATACCGTCCACAATCTCAAAGAACCCCGTTTGACACCCTGCAATGAAAAATAGCCGGGCCGGAGCTCTCACTCCAGAAGCAGCACGAGCACATCTTCATAGGGAACACTAACTTGCAGAGCGCCGTTTACCCACGCTACGGGCTTTTCCGTGTGGATGTCCGTGGCCCGATGAAACCGCGCAGGTACTACGAGGCTTTCAGTCAGGTCTTGTGGCGTGTCGTTGAACACGGTCAACAAACTGCCTTTGGCCCCTTCAATCAATCGTGGCCGCAGCCTGGTGGAACTGACGGGCGGCGGTGCAACCGGTGTGATGATGGCTCCCAGTAGATCGATTCCCGCGTCGCTCCCCGCGGCAATGCTGGCGCCAAGGTTGGTTCCGATGTAATACACTTCGCCTTTGCCCACCTGCTTCTTCGCTCCAACGGTTAGATCCATGCATGTGGCAATGGGCGTGGCGGAGCTGATCTCAATGGGGGTCAGGTAGGTGTTGGCCCGCACTTGCACGGGCAAAGGCAGCGAGAATTGGATGTCGGGCTCGAAGTTGATTATCTCCGCCGGGGGGCGCGCCGCCGTTCCCCAATCGGCCCGAGGGCGCATGTAATAGTTCTCCTTCTCGCGGAATCCGAATGCTTCTGCCAGGCCATAAGGCGGAATTACCGGATTGTAGAAGCAGCGTTCGTCGAAGAGGCCGAAAGACGTTTCCAGGATTAGTGTCCCGCCTCTTTCAACGTAACTCAGCAGTCGTTCGCACGTTTCCTTTTTGCCGATCAGGTGCCATGGCACAATCACCACTTTGTAGTGAGCTTCGCCCAGGCTGCGGGGCTCAATGAAGTCCGCCCACTGATCCAAATTCCACAGCGCCTTGTAGTAACCGCGGAAAGACTGGAAGGACGCGTCTTCCTTACCCGCCATCGCGTAGGTCAGGATGCTGTTGTCCTGGTCGGTTAGCAGCGCTACTTCCGGCTTGGGCAGGTAATCCCGCAAAATATCCCAATGGGCCTGGATCAGGCGGTTGTTGCGTGCTGCTTCCAGAACCCGCTCTGTCTCCGAGCCATCGCGGTCCACCAAGCCAAATCCCATGGCCTCACCGCCGGTGGCTTCGGCGTGGTAAGTCCAGTAGAGAATTCCCTTGGCTCCGGCGGCGCTGGCCAGCCAATTCCACAAGCGAATGTCGCGGGGCCGCATGTGCGGGCTCTGCGCCAACCCGCTGCTGCCGTGCCCACCTTGGAGTTCGGTCATCCAAAACGGTTTGTCGCCGGCCTGCGAGCGCGTCAGCTCAAATCTGGCAGCGCCGAGGTAGGGTGGAATGCTGCCCCAGCGGGGGAAATTGGAGAGTCCCCAGGTTTGCACGCATTCTGCCAAACGCCACCCATTGATGGCTCCCGTGGTTCCCGGGTCGATGGGTGGGCAGAACCCAAGATGGCTTTCGCGAAGGTGATGCGGGTCCGCTTGGCGGATGTTATCCACCCGGAACTGCATCTCCCAGGTGCTGCGGTCAATGATGTAGTTCCGCCAGTCAATCCAGTCGGTATAAGTTCCCATGGCGCGAGGGGGATCCACCTCGTTCCAATCGGAGTAGTGACGCACCCAAGCCTCATTGAGCGCGTCCAGGCTTCCGTAGCGGTGTTCCAGCCAGAGGCGGAACTTGGCGATGGTCTGATCGCAGTAACAATACAGAAGCTCCTGGGGTTGCGCCCAAATGTTGCGCGGCCACGATGGCTCAATGTGAGCTTCGTTCCAGCAGTCATACGCATACATCGAGGGGTGGGGCGCCACCACCTTGATGATTTCCCGGATGAAGCGCTGGGCCGCCTGCTGCACCGGGTCCCAATCCAGGCAAAGCCCCGGCCACCCGCCACTGACGTTGTTGGAACTGTCGCTGAGCCGCTGCGGGTTTCCTTTCGCGTCCACAAAGCGGGTTTCCGGATGCGCCCGCTCCAGCCAGTAGGGCGCTTCCTCGGTAACGATTCCCATCAGGACGCGCAGGCCGAATTCGTCGCAGTACTTCATGACTTCTTCCAGGTCGTCGAAGACGAAACGGTCCGGCGCGGGGTTGTAATAAACCCACGCGGGGTAAATGCGCACGATATTGAATTGGTATTTCTGCGCAATCGCCTTCAGCATCTCCCTCCGCATCGAGGCGGGAGGATTGGGTGGGCGATAGAATGCTGTCCCGTAAATGAAAGGCTGAGCGGAGGGAGAAGGGGTTTGAGACGCAGCCTCGTCCGCGGCAATCCCGGAACCTGCGAAGATTCGCAAGCCTCCCCAGGAAAGGCTGACGGCTCCACCAGCTCCGCGAAGAAAGTTCCGGCGCGAAAGAGTGTCCTTCATGATCCCCCCCATGCTGCCCTGAATGATTTGAAAGAATCCCGAGTCTTGCCGGAAGATTTACCCTGCTGGTTCATGTTGCGTCGCATAGCTTACCACCCGGCGGGGGTTTTTCAATGTGGGGGCGAGGAGTTCGGGGTTAGGGATTCGGGATTCAGGGGAGGAGAATCGGGGGATCTGGTGATCGGGAGATCGGGTGAATTAACTGCTCGCTCGACACTACTTTTGGATTTAATGGTCTTGGCGCTCGACGGTCAGAACAAATCCGAATGTGTGCCGGTGCGGACCAGGTACACGTCGTCACCGTCGATCTTGTAGAGCAGCAGCCAATCAGGTTCCAAGTGGCAATCGCGGTGTCGTTTCCATTCTCCGGCGAGCGGGTGGTCTTTGTAGTGGGGCGGAAGCGGGTTGCCCTCAACCAGCAGTAAGACCAGTTCCCGCAGCTTCGACATATCTTTGCCGCGCCGCTGGGCCAGTTTGACATCACGCCGGAATTGCGTACCGCTAATCAGGTTTCGCGTGGTCAAATTCCCAAGTCCTTAAACAGGGCACCGGCAGACTTGAAGCGTTTCCCTTTGCCTCGATCCGCTGCCTCCATCGCTTTCACCGTAGTTTTGTTGGGGACCTTTACCTGAAAGGGCAGTGCCTTTTCCGCCGCCACTCGAACAAGCAGGATGCGGACTGCGTCAGACACTGACATACCCATGGCCGACAGGCTTTTCGCCGCCCGCTCCTTCACTTTCTCGTCTACCCGAACGTGTACCATCGTCGTTGCCATAACTTTGTAACCTCACTGAGATACAATGTATCTCAGTAGAGGGGTGCTGTCAATCTTCGGCAGGTAGCCAGCAAATGACTAACTGTAGCTGCCCGCCCAGCATCATAGCCCGCGAGAGGGCGAAAGATCGTAGCCCATGGCGTAAGCCGTGGGTGGAGAGCCCGAGTAAAATGCCCCCAAGCCCTGGAGGGGCGGAAGAAAAGGTCACACAACTACCCGAACCTCCTTACCTACGTAATCTTCAGTACGATGGATCGAGAGCCTCTGATGAGCACTGCGCTTCACTAGGATTTTATGGCCTCGGCGTGACCTTCCAGGAAGAATTAATTTCATTTCTTAAGAAGAATGGTATCGCCTACCACGTGCGGTACATTTGGTCGTGATTTCTTCCGCCCCTTGCGGGGCTCGGGTGGGGCGGTGGCGGCCGATTCTCCCACGGCTTGCGCCATGGGCTACGATCTTTCGCCCGCTTTGCGGGCTGGCGGGCGGTTCGCGAACCGCCCCTACGACGCGTTCGGAAATTGGCGATCCTGCGCTATTATTTCCTGCCGGTAGGATTTCGGAAGGAAACACCAGACATAATTATCCTAACCCAAGCAAATCTGTGGACGTTCCCATGCCGCATGGGCATTGACTTGCTAGGCTACAGTGTGGTAAGCTGTGTTCGGGGGGAATGGCGCAGGGCGGAATCAGGGGTAAGGTTTCAGGTGCCAGGTGCCAAGGTAGGTGCTGGGGGCTGGGGAAAAGCGGCACACCCACAGACTGGCTCCGATACCCGAATCCCGGATCCCGAACTCCGCGTTGCGTCTTTTGATGCCGACCTGATATTGCTCCCGAACGGGGCGGAGAACTGGCATGGCCGGAACGAAAAATCAGCGCTACGCTCGCCTGTTCACACTGTCGGCTTTCCAAGATGTATCAGAAACAAAAGGAGTTATTGGTTTATAGCAAAAATGTCTGAAGCCTTTATTCTATTCATATAAAACTACTTAGCGCGAAATGCTGGACCCGGAAAGAAGAAAAAGGCGCGGTTTTCCAAGATGTACCAGAAACCAAAGGGGTTAGCGATGATTGGCGAAGACTCCTTGAAAATCTATGTTATTGAAAATAAAATAGTTAGCATATTTCCCGCGGCCGGGTGCCTTGAAAAAAAAAGGGTAAAAATTGAGGCCAATTCTCGCTAAGTTATTGAAAATACATATAGAAAATTTGTCTACTTTTCGCCTTTCCATGATGTTCATGAAAACAAATGAGTTAGGCCATTCTTTCCAAGATGTTGATGAAAAGAAAGGTGGTTAGACGTTTGACGCGGGACAAAGCAAATAACGCAATCGATACGAGGTGGATCATGTCTGACAAGATTGGCGGTCATTCCCGAAGAGATGTGCTGAAATTGGCGGCGATGGCTGCCCTGTCGGCAGGAGTTTCTTCCGAAACGCACCGTTTGAACGAAGAGCCGCGAAATACCGGCGAGCTCATTCCATCACCTTCGGCTAAGACCGTTCACGACCTCTCGAAGCTCCCATGGGAACTGGCGGGATGCGTGCCGTTTTTCGACAAGTACGCCGGGATCGAAGACATCCGGAAGATGGACATGGCGGAAATAGGACCGATCGCCGCGCCCGTGCCGGGGTCGGTGCAGATGGCGCTGCTGAATGCCGGCGTCATCAAAGACTGGAACGTTGGGCTGAACGCCCGGGAAAACGAATGGGTGGAAAACCGCGACTGGACCTATCAGGTCAGCATTCCTGATGAATGGGTCCGCGATGGGCGGCAGATCCGGCTTCACTGTGTGGGTTTGGATTATGTCGGCGAAATCCTGCTGAACGGCAAGCTCGTCCGGGCTTTTGAAGGGACACTGACGCCGCATTCGGCCGACCTGAAACCCTACTTGAAGACTTCGGGAAACATTCTTGCCATTCGCTTTATGCCGCCGCCGCGCTGGCTGGGGCAATTTGGGTTCACCTCGCGAATGAAACAGTGGAAACCGCGCTTCAACTATTCGTGGGACTGGACCAGCCGCGTGGTGCAGACCGGCATCTGGGACGCTATTACTCTGGAGGTGACTCAAGGCGCGGAGATTGAAAACCTGCGCTGCTTTACCGATGCCGACCTCGCTTCCGGCAAAGGCAAGTTGAACATCTCGGGCGCGGTGAAGGGAGGCGAGCGCGTTCGCGTTACGCTGAAGGATGGCGGGCAGGTGATTCAGACCAGGGAACTCCTGCCGCAACAATTTTCTGAAAACGGCATTCAATGGGAAGACCTACCGATAGCGCTCTGGTGGCCCAACGGCATGGGTGCGCAGCCTTTGTATGAGTTGACGTGTGAACTGCTGGATGGCAGCGGCCGGCTCATCGACCGCCAATCGAAGCGGGTTGGCTTCAAGCACGTGGAATGGCGGCGAACGAAAGGCGCGGCGGAGAGCGCTGATCCGTACCTCTGCGTGGTGAATGGCAAGGAGACTCTGCTCTTTGGCGCCAACTGGACACCAATTCGGCCAAACTTCGCCGACCTGCGGGATGAAGATTATCGCCGGCGGCTGAATATTTACCGCGACTGTGGAATGACCATCTTGCGGGTCTGGGGCGGGGGATTCCTGGAACGAGAACGGTTTTATGACTATTGCGATGAGATGGGGTTGTTGCTGTGGCAGGAATTTCCGTTGTCGAGTTCCGGCGCGGATAACTATCCACCCGACGATGCGGCGAGCGTTGAAGGTCTGGCCTACATTGCGCAGTCATACGTCGAACGGCGCCAGCACCATGTGTCACTGCTCCTGTGGTGTGGAGGCAACGAATTAAGGGACGACAAAAACGGTGTAAAGGGTCCCGAACTCACGCTGGCGGTGAAGCATCTTCCGGTGGTTGC
>JARLGN010000282.1 GCA_031292775.1 Acidobacteriota bacterium
AAGATAAATCCTTCGGCGGAAAATATTGCCAAGTATTTCTTTGATGAGATGGATCCTCAGATTAAGGGCCGGGGCCAATGTGTTCAGGCCGTAACCATATGGGAGACGGATACGACCTCAGCCACCTACCGACCATAATAATGAGCTGGAAGCTAAAAGTGAGGAGTTAGAAGTCAGAAACGAATAGCGAGATGATGCCACAGCCGGCGCGAAGGCGAAGTATGGTTTTGGCTCCCAGCGCCTAGGTTCTTCCGTATGCTACCAGGTCCAGAACGCCACAGCGGGATGCAGTTCTGCCTGGTGCTTCTGGGCGCAGACACCGTCCTTGCAGATATAGGTGTCTTCGCACCAGCGGCAGCGGCCCAACTCGACCTTCTCGCGAACGGTCCCGCAGATGGCGCAAGCTTCCAGCATGTCGGCGACAACATGCCGGGAGACACTCCGCCAGGTTTCCATTACTTCGCGTTCTTCCCTGATCTTTTCGAGTTCGTCGTGGCTTAGCATAACCAGCACCCTCGTTTCAACCACCTATTCCGATGCAACATTGGGGCCATCATTTGCACCCCTCCTATATACAGTATCGGCAGAAATGTGAATCGTCTTAGATTCAATTGATTAGGGGAGATCAAAAAAGTCTGACACATGTCAAGACTTGAATTGCGCTGCTGACTTTTTGTACGTAATTTGGCTCAATTTGGAACGTGTGCTCCCATTTCGAGCCGTGGTTCTCCGCAGCCTGGCGTCCACCGTACACTGGAAATTAGGTTAAAATGCTTGGTGGAGTCTGAGGATAGAGGTGCGTTGTCGATTTTATGGTCATAACGGAAATCTTCAAGTCGATTCAAGGAGAGTCCACGTTCACTGGTTTGCCTTGTGTTTTTGTGCGCCTTACCGGTTGCAATTTGCGATGCCATTGGTGTGACACGGCTTACGCGTTCAACGGCGGTCAGAAGATGACCGTTGATGAAGTTATGGTGCAGGTTCACAAGTTGGGGTGCAAACTGGTGGAGGTGACCGGCGGGGAGCCGCTGCTCCAGGAGGATGTTTACCCGCTGACGGAGCAGTTGTTGGGCGCGGGGTTCCGGGTGCTGGTGGAAACCAGCGGGGAGCGGTATATTGGGCGGCTGCCCCAAGCGGTCATCAAAGTGCTGGACGTTAAGTGCCCCGGCAGCGGTGAGGGGGGGGCCTTTTGCGCCGATAACCTGGGAGTTCTGGAAAGAAAAGACCAAGTTAAATTTGTGATTGCAAACGAGAATGACTACCGCTACGCCCGCGATTTTATGGCGCAGCATGATCTTGGCGGGCGGGTTAATGAGGTCATCCTTTCGCCAGTCTTTGGGCAATTGCACCCACGGCAACTCGCCGAGTGGATTCTGCGGGACGGACTGGATGTCCGCCTTGGTCTCCAAATTCACAAATTCATCTGGGACCCGGCCACACCCGGAGTGTGAGAAACGGGACTCGGGATTCGGGACACGGGACACGGATAAACAAGCGGTGAATTCCGAACCATATGGCGCAATGCAGATTGACGGCTGACAACCGATGACTGAAAACCCTCGACAGATTTCGGACAACGGACCACGGACTCCGGACAAGCCATTGGCCATCGTCCTCGCCAGTGGCGGCATGGACAGTTGCGTAACGACGGCCATTGCGAATATTGACTATCGGCTTGCCATGCTGCATGTGGGATATGGGCAGCGCACGGAGGCGCGTGAGCTCCGCGCTTTCAACGCCGTGGCGGATTTCTATGAGGCCGAGCATCGAATGGCTTGCCGATTGGACCATCTCAGACAAATTGGCGGGTCCAGCTTGACTGACCTCAAAATAGAAGTTGAAACCGCGAATCTAGATAGGCAGGATATTCCTTCGAGCTACGTTCCGTTTCGCAACGCCCATTTCATTTCCATTGCGGTTTCCTGGGGCGAGGTTTTGGGAGCGAAAAAGATTTTTGTAGGGGCTGTGGCGGAAGACAGTTCCGGTTATCCCGATTGCCGCCCGGAATACTATGCGGCGTTCAATCAGGTGATCGCCATCGGAACGAAACCTGAGACGCAGCTCGAAATCGTGACGCCGGTTATTCACCTGCGGAAGAGTGAGATTGTGCGTCGTGGGCGTGAACTGGGCGCGCCGTTCGAACTCACCTGGTCGTGTTACCAAGGCCAGGATGTAGCTTGCGGCGTGTGCGATAGTTGCGCCTTGCGTCTGCGGGCTTTTGATGAAGCGGGCTTGGACGATCCCATCCCCTATCTTCAACGCCCGCAGTACTCGAGGAAGCAGAAATCCCGAGGATGCTAAAAGAGCTGCGAACCTGTTGAGTCCCAGGTTCCAAACAGATAGAATGTGGGCAATTTAAGATTAATGGAGGAGGCACTTATGTTCAGTTCTTGGACGCGAAGAGTGATGGGGGTTGCGATCGTCTTCGCGGCGATTTTGACTTGCATTCCGGCTTTCGCGCAGACCGGAGGCTTGACGGGTAAGGTTGTGGGAGAAAAAGGAGCGCCGCTGGCCGGGTACACGCTTCTGGTTGATCGCGTCGAAATGAAGTGGACTTCCAAGGTTAAGACCAACAAGAAGGGGGAATACAACTACATCGGTCTGGCGCCTGGGATGTACAAAATCTCTCTCCTGGGTCCCGATGGCAAGCCCCTGTTTTTCATTCAGAAACAGGTGGGGATTGGCGACCCCACGGAAGTCGACTTTGACATGGGGCAAGCAGTGAAGGAAGCCAAGAAAGCACAGGAAGCCAACCCTGAGTATCAGAAGCAGGTGGCCGAACAAAAGCAAAGTACCGGGTTGAAGCAGTTGTTCGACCAGGGACGCGCGCTTTACGAGCAGAAGCAGTATGCTGAAGCGGCCGCAGTATATGAGAGGGCGCTGCCTCTGGCCAAGGATAAGAATGTCCCGATCATGCTGAGCCAATTGGCTGACACATGGGGGAAGGCCGCCAGCATTGAGACTAATCCTGACACGCGGAAGGCAGATCAAGCCAAGGCCCTCGACTATTATCAAAAGACTCTGGCGATAGATCCCAATGAGGCCAGCCTGCACAACAACCTGGGCAGTCTGTATGCCAATATGGGCAAGTCGGCGGATGCCGCTGCGGAATTCAAAAAGGCGGCGGAATTGGATCCCAACCATGCAGCCGGCTATTACTACAATCTGGGCGCCATCATGGTGAACCAGGGACAGATGGATGAAGCTGGGGCCGCGCTGAAAAAGGCTACCGAGCTTGACCCCACCAACGCCCTGGCTTGGTATTGGTACGGGATGGCGCTGATGGGTAAGGCGCAGGTGAAGCCCGATGGGACCATGATCCCTGCCCCAGGCACCGTTGAAGCCTTCCAGACATACTTAAAGCTCGCGCCTACCGGACAATGGGCAGGGGCGGCACAAGCCAGCATTGATTCACTCCAGGGAAAGACCAGCTTGGAGTACAAAGCCGTGAAGAAGAAGAAATAGTTCTCTTTTTAGAGTCTGCGTGAAAACCGTGGTTGACGCGCGGTAGTGGTGCTCGATGAGTGCCGAAACGGCGGTCATAGACCGCTGCTACGATTCGTGTTTTTTGCACCGACTCTTCCGAACTCCGGCCCCGCAGCTTCGGCTCTAACCGCGCTGCGGGGCTTTTTCATTGAAAGGGATTTCAGATGAAAGTTCCCTGGCTGATCTGCTCGTGCCTGGCCCTCCTGGTGCAACCGATGCTGGCTGACACCATTTATCAGACTAATTCCGAGGGGAAGGAAATTGTACTGCAGCGCGACGCCATTGTTGTCACGCAGGATTCATCGTTTGTGGTCTACAAACACTTCGACCTTAAAGAGCGCCGCGTCACGGTGGTGCGGTTGAACCGGGGCAGCCTGCCCATTCGCGTCCAGGCCAGCAGTGCCCGTGAGCGCGCGGAAATCATTGGTGTCTGGAAGCGCTTCGGGTACAAGGCGACCATCACCGATCAAGCCGGCAAGGTCACCAAAGTTTATGATCTTTACCTCGACTTTTATCCGCCGGGAGGACGCGGTTCACTACTTGAGTCCATCCCCCCTCGTACCAACTTCCCCCTCCAGACCGAGAATGAGGGAATGGATGAAATCGAATTCGACAAAATCGATCATGTGGAGATCCATGGAGACAGGCTCAGCATCAACCTGCGCGAGGAGAAAACCGTTGCGGGAAAATTCGTGATGCCCACCGCCAAGCCCGCCGAAGTCCGCCTCCTGGGCATTACAGACGAGTACAACCCGGAAAACCCGCGGGTCTTTGATTTTTCCGTCCCGCTTTCCCAACTGAAATTGATTTCATTCGAATAGAAGCTTCTATTTCTTCTTTTCCGCCTGCCACAGACCGATGGAGAGTGCCCGGCCACAAAACGGGCAGTAATTGACCCCCAGGTAATCGAACCCATGCGGGGTGGCAGCGCGGATAAAGTACTCCGTGTTGATGTCGTTTACAATTCGTCCATCATCAATCCGATGTTTGGCGCCAAAATAGAACGCACCGCGCTCAACTGCATTCTCCAGCAGATCGCAACAGAACATTAAGTTCTCCTTATGACGAGGTCAAGAAAACTCCCCTCCTTAGATTAAGGAGGGGAGGCACCTTGCGCGAGGGGATGGTTGTGCGGTGATAAAAGAAACAATTTCACGCAAAGACGCTAAGGCGCAAAAGTCCGCAGAAGAGCTCCTTTGTCTTATTTGCGCCCTTTGCGGCCTCGCGCCTTTGCGTGAAATGCCTTCGCCCCCCGCGCAGCTCGCAAACTACCTCTCCAGCTTGAACCCGACCTTGATGGTTACCTGGAATTCCACCACTTTGCCTTCATCGATGCGCCCCCGCTCTTCCACCACTTCGAACCACGCCATGTTTCGCACGGTCTTTGCCGCCTCGGCGACAGCGGCGCGCACGGCTTCGGCAAAACTGGCCGGTGATGTCCCTACCAGTTCAATGACTTTGAAAGTTCCTGCCATATCGTTCCTCCATTTATGGGAAATCGAATGATCGTTCTGATTCTGCCCACAGCATTTTACTGCGGTTTCCAATTGTCCACACGCCCTCTATTACCTACCCAATCGCTCGATGATTAAATGACCCACTGGCCAGATGATCCGTTCATTCTTTCACTGCCAGGATGGCGTCGAGCGGAGCGCCGGTCACTTTCCCTTCCGCTTTGGCAAACCCCGCTTGGCGGAGCAGGGCAGTGTATTCACCGAGCGTGCGTTCCTTTCCCTCCGTGCAGACCAGCATGCTGAGGGATTGCATCAGTGCCGGCATGGGACCACTCTTGTCATCGTCAAGCAGCTTTTCGGCAATCAGTAGTGCCCCGCCCGAGGGTAGCCGCTCCCATACCTTTCTGAGAAGAGTACGAATCTTGCCCTCTTCCCAATCGTGCAGGACGCGGCCCAGAGCATAAAGGTCAGACTCCGGCAGTGGATCACTAAAGAAGTCGCCGGGAATCAAGGTGACGCGGCTTCCCTGGGGTGAGCGCTCCACATACTCGCGCGCGGTGGCAATAGCAGCAGCCAGGTCAAACACCGCGCCTTTCAGTTGGGGGTAGTGGGCGCAGGCGGTCAAGGCCAGGTGACCGGTGCCGCCGCCCAGGTCCACCAGGCGCTGGAACCGCCCCAAATCAAACGCCGCGACGACGGCGGGGGAGCTCAATTGGCCGAAGCCATTCATGCCACTCAGGAAATCCCGCCGGGCCTCTTCCGTGCGGAAGAACTGGCTGAAAATCGACGATCCTCCGCCAAAGGTTTGCTGCCAACGGTTGGTGCCGTCGTGAATCGCTGCTTCCAGGTTTCCCCACAACGGATAGAGCGCGCGGTCGGAATAGAGAATGTAACCCGCCAGCGTATTCGGACTGGAGCGAGTCAGGTAGGTCCTGGCGATGGGCAAGTTGGAATAAAGCGCGCCATCTTTCTTCAGCAGGCCCAAACCCACACACGCGTCGAGCAAGCGTTCCAGCGCGTCGGGATTGGCGTTCAATTTCTGTGCAAGAGTTGTGCCACCAGCCGCGCCTTCAGCCAGACGATCGAAAACTCCCAGAGATACCGCGGTAAACATGGTTTTCGACCGCCGAAAAGCCTGAATGAGATCCAGCACCGGTGTTGGATCGGGAAGCTCCGACATTTCTAACCTCGCTCGTAGAGTTGGCCTTGGCAATGCCTAAATCGGGAAGAATTAATGGTACACGCCGACGAGGAAAAGTGACAAGGGACAAGGCAGGTGTCAGGCGCCGAGTTTCAGGAAAGAGAGGAAACTGGAAAATCGGAACTCGAAATTCAGAGCTCCGGGTTCGACATCCGTTTTACGATTTTCGAGTTTCGAAATTCGTTCTTCCCTACGCTCGTGTCCTGCGTTGTCCCGAACCCCGAGTCCCGTATCCCGTCTCTAAAGCCTTTGCCGATCCTGCCGATGTGCTCCTCTGGTGGGTGGCAACAATGCATTTGTCGAGTGACAATGTCGATTTGGAGTCTACGGAGATGATGGGGAGTACCACGCTCGAACCCCGGCTGATCCCACTGGCTCCGCATCGAACCGATGACCCGGAGGCAAGGCAGAGCCGCAAGCTCGCCTTAATGTCCGCTCTCTCCGACGGACTTCCCACTCTCCCCGCGTATGTATTCCAGCTCAATAGCCTGCTGGCGGCAACTCCGGTGAATCTCAAACGCGTTGCGGAAGTCATTCGCACCGATCCCAGCCTGGCGGCACAGGTTCTGCGACTCTGCAACTCTGCCTTCATGGGTTTTCGTGACCGCGTGAACAAGATCGAGCACGCCGTCATGCTGGTGGGTACGGAAAGGCTCCGCACGATGGTCCTGACCTGCTCGCTGGTGGAGTACGTCGGGCATCGGGTGGCGTCGGAAGACGTGCAGTCATTCTGGCAGCACTGCTTCCTTACGGCGGCACTCAGCGAAAGGCTTGCCCGGGGTATCTCCTATTCTCACCCGGAAGAGGCCTACCTGGCGGGTCTTTTGCACGACATTGGGGCACTGCCTCTTCTCGTGGTTAATTCCGCAGAGTTAAGTAACCCGGAGAGTGTGGCCTCATGCGGTTGGGGTGAGTCGATTGAACTGGAGCGGAAACGCTTTGGAATGGACCATTGCGAGGTGGGTCACTGGATTGGGATTTCGTGGAATTTCTCTCCCACGCTGCTGGAAGTCATGGTGAGGCATCATAATCCGCTGCAAGCCATAGAAGATCCACAGTTGGTGGGCGTGGTGGCTGCGGCGGATCAGTTCTGCGTCCGGCGCGGTATCGTGCTGGGGGCAGAGCCGCCCGAACTGACTGAGCCTACTGATAATCAGGATCAAGGCATCTTCCTCGCCTGCCTGCCCCAACTCAAACCACCCGAAGCAGAAAAGTTGGCGGAAATGATCGAGACAGACTTTCTCCATCTGATTCAATTAATGGAATTTGGGGCCTCCGGGCTATTTGGTGGCGGAATTCCCCAAAATCCCTTCCGGGAATAGAGGCCAACTATGAACGCGCTAAGGGTATTGATTGTGGACGACTCTTCTGTCATGCGGAAGATTGTTGATCGCTCTCTCCGCCAGGCGGGACTGGAAATCAAAGAGGTCTTCGAGGCGAGCAATGGTGTCGAAGCGCTGGCGCGAATGCAGCAGACTCGTGTGGACCTTATCTTGAGCGATATCAATATGCCGACTATGGACGGCCTCGAATTGGTCCACCAACTTCAGGCAGTCGAAAACGCTAAAGGCGTGCCTATTGTGATGATCACGACGGAGGCGGGTGAAGCTCATGTGGTGCAGGCACTGTCCTGCGGCGCACGCGGTTACATCCGGAAGCCTTTTAGTCCGGATCAGATCAAAGAGCGAATCATTCCACTTCTCCAGGGGTAATAATGGACTCGGAACAAAAGGATGATAGTTCAAAACGCGTGCAACTGATCTTCTCGGCGAAATCCTCCGGCCCCGCTGGAAGTAGCTCCAAACTGGATGAACTTCCCCGCGAGGAAATGGCGCAGCGATTTACGCAATCCCTTGATAACGCCGCATCAGAAGTTTTTACCATGATGGTGGGAACGCCCTTGGGTCCCTCCGACCAAGCCATCCATCCGCGCGTCGCCGACTATACCGCGATGATCGGGTTGGCAGGGGACCTCTGCGGCGTATTGAGCTTCCGCTGCGGCAACAACTCGGCCTTGCTGATCGCCGGTAAAATGCTGGGTACGGATGAACACGTCTCGGATGAGTGCGTTCGCGATGCCTTGGGAGAGATCTGCAATATGGTGGCAGGATCCTTCAAAGGCCAACTCTCAGATATTGCCGAAAAATGTATGCTCTCCGTGCCCACCGTCGTCAGTGGGAAGGATTACTACCTTTACCCGCTCGTCGATGGCTTGCGCATTCAGGTGTCAAAGACCTTTGAAGGATCCCTGATTTGGATGACGCTCGACGTCCATAATAATTGACGGAAATAGATCCACCCACTCCCGGTCACGCACTCCCCGCAGGGGACCGCCTGGGCACGTCTTGCCCAGTTTGGCGTCCGCGCTCGGCAGATTCTTCTTCCGGCGGTCCCCCGTCCCATTTCGGCTTCAATCAACTAAACCTCTTCCTCTCCATTAGTTAAAAAGATTCAGCACAACTCGCCGTGCATGGCCACTTGTCTGCACTGGACAGGCTGGGGAGATGTGATATGGACAGTGGGTTTTACGCCGCTTGCACGGGATTGCTTGCCAAGACTGACGCCTTGGAATTAACCGCCAACAACATGGCCAATTCGAGTACCACCGGTTACAAAAGGCAGATGGAGTTTTATCGATCTCTTGAGGCCAGCACGGGTAGCCACAGCCTAAGTTCTGTCAATAAAGCCGTGAACGATTATGGGGTGTTGGGGGGAACTGCGGTGGATATGAAATCGGGGGAATTCGAGAAGACAGGCAACGACCTCGACCTGGCCATGGAAGGGTCGGGGTTCTTCACGGTCAAGACGCCGGCAGGCATACGGTATACCCGCAACGGAAGCTTCCATACGGACACCGCAGGGCGCCTGTTGACGGCGACCGGAGACCCGGTAATGGGTGAACAGGGCCCCGTGGAGCTTCCCAGCGGGACGATTACCATCAGTTCTGATGGAACCATTTCGCAGGGTGGAGCGGTGGTGGCCACCATGAAGCTTGTTACGTTTAAGCCCGGCACTTCCCTGGCGGCGGAGGGAAATTCCTACTACCAGGCTCCCGCGGGGTCTGAAATTCCAGCCGAAGATCCGCGCCTGTCGCAAGGAATGCTGGAAAGTTCCAATCAGAACCCTGTCGTGGGTGCGGTCAGTCTAATTGCGCTTCAGCGGCATTCCCAGCTTCTGGAACAGGCGCTGTCGATTTTTCATTCTGTGTTTAACAATGCGCCGGCCCAGGACCTTTCGCGGGTGTCTTAAGAGCAGTGGTTAGTGGCTAGTGGTTAGTGGGTAGCCACCAGCAACTAGCCACTTACCACTAGCCAGAGTCCTAAGGAGAGAACATGTTTCGAGCACTCTACACGGCCGCGAGCGGCATGCTTGCCCAGCAACTGAATCTTGATAACATTGCCAACAACCTGGCCAATGCCGGCACGGTCGGTTTCCGTGGGACCCGGCTGCAGTTTCAAGATTTGATCTATCAGGAACTCGTCGTCCCCGGGTCGGCGGCTTCGCAACAGACTACCGTATCGACCGGGCTCCAAATCGGTTTGGGTACCCGCGCCTCGGCCTCCGAGGTCATGCAGACGCAAGGTGAACCTACCAGCACCGGAAACACTTTGGACTTGATGATTCAAGGCGCGGGTTTCTTTCAGGTGAAGCTGACGAATGGAGAAACTGCCTACACGCGTGCCGGAACGTTCCATCTGGACCAGCAGGGGAATGTCACCACCGCCCAGGGTGATCCCCTGGAACCGTCTGTGGCAATCCCCGCCGGCTCAACGAATATCAGCATTGGGTCGGATGGAACGGTGACCGTTACCATGCCGGGACAAACGAACTCTCAGCAGGTCGGCACCATTCAACTGGCTACTTTCTCCAATCCCGGGGGGTTGATGGCCACTGGCAACAACCTCTTTACCGCCACCACGGCCTCGGGTGATCCCATTGTTGGTACTCCGGGAGGGTCGGAGGGTATCGGCACTTTGCAGCAAGCGATGCTGGAAAATTCCAACATTAATGTGGTGGATGAGTTCATCCAGATGATCGTGACGCAGCGGGCCTATGAATCCAATTCCAAGGTCGTACAGGCAGCGGACCAGATGTTGCAAGACGTCAATAATTTGTCCCATTAATGGAATGCGTAACCTCATGCTCACAGTTCTTAAAAGCCGAACTGCAAGTGCTTTCATGATTCTGCTGGCGGTGGCCCCTCTCGCGGATTTGTGCCCGGCAGATCGCCCCTTGAGCAAGGGGACGTCGACGTCTATTCAGGAGAGGGAAGTGGTGCCGCCACGCGCACCACGCACACTTTCGCGAGGGGAGATATTCCAAGCCATTCGGAAGAACCTGGCACAAATGGGAATTTCGGGCAGGGAAGAACTGCGGCCGGGGGACCTGAACATTCAATCCGCCATTCCGGTCCTTAATGATGATGTGGGGTTGAAGATCAAGAGCATCAGTTTTGATCCGATTCGGCGCGAAACCGTATTCGAACTCTGGACTTCCCGTCAGCCACAATACCTTCCCTTTGCCGTTACCACCCGGCGCGATCCAGAGAGTTTGGGACTGACTTCATGGCAGGGTTGGAAGCTGGACGCAGCGGGCGGCGAGCTGCGAAGTGGAAATATTGCGATCGGCCGGGGGGGCAGCCCGGCTCGCACCAAGCTGCCGGTGTTGGCCAAGCCGGGGCGGCCCATCACCCTGGTGATGCTGGGGCAAAATATGCGAATCACCACCACCGTGGTTCCGTTGCAGCCGGGAACGAAAGGCCAGTGCATTCTTGTACGCGACACAACCACAGCACGCGTGATGACCGCGGAGGTTGTCGATGAAGGGTTGTTGCGAACAACTTTTTGAAATGGAGTTAGCAATGAACGCGGAAATGCTCAGGACGGATTGGCCGATAGAAGCTCGCCTCAACGGTACTCGAAACCCGAAACTCGAAAATCGAAATTCGCACGCCGAGTTTCGAGCTTCGAGTTCTGGAATTGGGCTCATGGTTATCATTACGATCTGCCTTTTTGCCCTGCCGGGTTACGGGATGGGGATCAAGAAGAAGAGCCAGCCGACAAAAGATTATTTAGCCGAATATATCGAGCGCGTTAAGGGGGTTAAGTCAACAACGCCAGCCACGGGAAGTTTTTGGACTCCCCAGAGTCCCTATACGGACATGGCCAGCGACTACAAAGCACGGAATGTGAATGACCTCATCGTGATCCAGGTGGTGGAATCGACCTCGGCGGCAGAGGACGGAGCGGTAAAGTCGGCGCGCGCTTTTTCGGCAACTTCTGGCGTTAGCGTTATGGGCACGCCCGGCCCCACCAATGGTTTCCAGAACATCTTCTCGCCAAATTCCAACCGAACCCTGAATGGGCAGGCTCAAACGTCCTCCAATGCAACCCTGAACACCAGCCTCTCCGGCCGGGTGGTGGAGGTTTTGGCCAACGGATTTCTGGTGATTGAGGCGGAGCGCGAAATGTTCATGAATAACCAGCACCAGACCGTCATTGTTCATGGCGTGGTGCGTCCGGGAGACATCGGCCCGAATAACGCGGTTCCTTCAACTGCCATCAGCAATCTGGAAGTGGAACTGAAAGGGCGCGGTGTGATCAGCGATGGGGTCGCGCCTCCCAACAGTTTGGTGCGGATGATTTTGAAAGTTGTGGGGTTCTAAAGCCATGCGGTCCAAATTGTGGGTAGGAATTTTTGCGCTGCAAATCATTTGGCTGCCTGCCACGCTGGCGGGCAAAGAAACCGTGGCCCGGCAAGTTCGCCTTGGCGATGTGTCCACCGTTGAGGGCGTGCGTGACAACCTGCTGATTGGGTATGGGATGGTCGTGGGCCTCAACGGCACGGGCGACCGTCAACAGACGGTGTTTTCGGTTCAGACCCTGGCCAATCTTATGCAGAAAATGGGCGTCCAATTCACTGCCTCGGCGGTCGTGGTTAAGAATGTCGCGGCGGTTTTTGTGACGGCCACGCTTCCCCCTTTCGCACGCCCGGGCACGCCGATTGATGTAACCGCCTCATCGATCGGAGACGCCAAGAGTCTTGAAGGTGGATTGCTTCTTTTCACCACCCTGCATGGCCCTGACGGTCAGATTTACGCAACCGCGCAAGGGCCTCTGGTTAACGGTGGCTACTCGGCGGGGGGACGAGGTAACTCGGTCCAAATCAATCACCCCACGACGGCGCGCATACCCGGCGGAGGAATTGTGGAGCGCGATGCCGCGATGGACCTTAGCCATTTGACTCAGCTCTTCTTGTTATTGCGCGACCCGGATTTCCAGACCGCCACCGAGGCGGCTGCGGTCATTGAGCGTGCGCTGGGAAAAGGTTCGGCGCGCGCACTCGACAGCCGCCGCATTGAAATTCGGGTTCCCAACCCCGGGTCAGAGGTGGTTTCAGGACTTTTGGCGAAAGTGGAGAACCTGAAAGTAGGCCTTCACACCCAAGCCAGGGTCATTGTCAACGAGCGGACGGGGACCATTGTCATGGGGCAGGACGTGAGTTTGGGGGCTTGCTCCATCTTGCATGGCAATCTCTCGGTAGTGATCACCACTGAATTCCATGTATCGCAGCCGCTGCCAAATTCCCAGGGTCAGACGCAGGTAGTTCCGCAGACCACGGTTAAAGCTACGGAGAGCCCCGCCCGCCGCATTGAACTCCGCGAAGGTGCAAGCGTCGACGACTTGATCAACGGCCTGCAGGCCATCGGCGCAACACCCCGCGATATTGTTGCAATTCTGGAAGCAGTACGCGCGGCCGGGGCCTTGCAGGCGGAATTGGAGATCATATGATGACTGCAACTGCGAGCACCGGGTCACAGTCGATTTCCAGCGGTAATAAGGTCACCTCTGGAGACAGCCGGCCGGAAACCGCCGCCCACAAGAAGCTAACCAAGGCTGCCCAGGAATTTGAGGGCATTCTCATCTCACAGCTCTTAGGGGATTTCAAGGCCGGCCTCTCTTCGCTGTCCGGGGATGCCCCGCCGGCAGGGTCAGAGTCGCTGAACTCATTGGCAATTCAGACGTTATCGGCGGCGTTGGCCCGGCGCGGTGGGTTGGGAATTGGGAAAATGCTGGTCCACCAGCTCGAGCCCAGCTTGAACCCAGGGCAGCAGGACCAGGGAGGGGGAAAGATTAAAACGGCATCACGGGACTAAAGTTTCTACTCAAACCGTCGATAGGACAGTTGTAGTCTTAAGGAGGCAGTATATGAGAATTGATGCCCCTCTTCCCCTACCCGAGAATGTGCAATCGCAGAAGGTTACACGCTCCGGGTCGTCAGCCCAACAGAGCCGCCTTACCCAAGTTGATTCCGGCCAGGATCAGGCCCAACTGTCGGCTGATTCGGTAACGGTCCAACAGTTGAAAGCTAACCTTTCACAAGTGCCGGAAATTCGGCAGGACCGTGTTGACGCTCTTCGCCAGGCGATGAGCAATGGCAGTTACCAAGTTTCGGACCAGCAATTGGGTGATGCCATCGGATCAGACCTGCTGACAGGTCAACTCCGATTGGTATAGACGATAGGAGGGAGGAGTCATGGATGATCTGGCTCCTGCCCCGGCGCAGCGTACTACTGACAATATCGGGCGAACGTCTGAAGATGCCCTCGCGACAAGAAAGAAGGCCGCGAGGAAGGTGCTGCCGGCGCTCGCCACGAAGCAAGATCCGGAACCGGAACTCGACCCCGGACCGGAAGAAGATCACCAGCTCGACGTCTTGGGCTAATCATGAAACTTGAAGTACAGCGTTACATGGAATTGCTCGAACGGCGCTTGGCAACCCTTCGTATCCTTGCTACCGATCTCGATGAGAGCCGCTCCGCCTATGTCACACTCGACTTGCGGGCGATGCACCACCACATCTCGCATCAAGAGACTCTCTGCACGGAAATCCGCCTTCTGGACGCAGAGTTGCAAGATTTGAAAGGGAAACTCACGGCCATGGGCGTCGCAGGCGAGATGCCTTCACTCGGGGACATTGAGGCCCAGCTTGACCCCGCGTCGGCGCGACAGCTTCATCTTTTGCTGGGCGGACTCAAAGCCATTCAGGCCGACGTGCGCCGGCTTAGCCGCGTCCATTCGGAATTGCTCCGGCGTTCCCGCCGATCCGTCAATGTTTTGTTGAATTTCCTTGCTCATTATTCGGGCACGTACCCCCTCCCCCTCACTCAATCCAAGGGGATGCCTTTTGCCTCAATGGGGAAATAGTTTATGTCGAGCCTTTTCGGTACCATGTCCGTCGCCCTCCGATCTCTATTGGCCCAGCAAGGCGCCATGGGGGTGACCGCCAACAACATCGCCAACGCCAACACCCCGGGGTATTCGCGGGAAGTGGCGATTCTGGAAGAAAGTCCTCCCACCCTTATGGGAAATACCATGGTGGGGACCGGCGTGACGATGGAGAAGGTGGAGAGTGTGCGGGATAACATCCTGAACCTGCGCATCGACCAGGAAACCTCACAGCAGTCCAGTTTGGGCTCCTACCTGACTTCGATGGACCAGGTGCAAGCCCTCTTCAATGAAACCCAGGGAGCGGGTCTGCAAACCGATTTGAGTGCCTTCTTTAATAGTTTTCAGTCCCTCTCGACCGATCCGACAAGTTCATCCCTGCGCCAGGCGACGATCACCGCAGGGCAAAACCTCGCGGGCGCATTCAGCCAAACCAGCCAGAATTTGGCAACCATCCAACAGGGTCTGGACCAATCCGTTGTGCAGACCGTTGATCAGGTCAATCAACTCACGGCGCAAGTGGCCGACTTGAATCAACAAATTCAGACGGTTTCCAATGCCGGGCAGAACCCCGGTTCGCTTGAGGATCAGCGCGATCAAGTATTGAAAACCCTCTCCGGCCTGATCGACACGGCGGTGGTTTATTCTGATGACGGCACCGCGACTGTTACTACTACCAATGGCACGCTCCTTGCTTGCGGCAATCAAAGTGACGCTCTGACGACCCAGCTCGATACCGCCACGGGGATGCACCAGGTGCTTGCCCAGGGGACCGACATCACCTCCACCATCGCCGGCGGGCAACTCCAGGGTTTCATCAATGCCCGCGATGAAGGTATTCCCTCAGCGCAGACTTCTCTCGATAATCTGGCCGCCGGCCTGATTTCGGCTGTGAACCAGCAACAAAGCACTGGTTACGACATGACGGGCGCAAAAGGGGCGGACTTCTTCACACCGTTTACGCCCTCAGTAGCTGGGTCGAACGCCGGAGCCGCGGCCACCATGGCCGTAGCGATTACCGATACTGACCAAATCGCTGCCAGTTCCGACGGCACTCAGGGAGACAACGGGAACGCCACGGCACTGGCCGGCCTCCAGGATAAGGCCATCGTTTCAGGCCAAACGGCGGGAAGTTTTTATTCGAACTTGATCGATCAGGTCGGCAATACCGTTTCCAATTCCACGTCCGAACAGGAAGCCATCGGTCTGGTCTTGCAGCAGCTTACCAACCAGCAGTCGGCTGTTTCCGGCGTTTCGCTGGATGAGGAAGCAACCAATTTAATAAGTTACCAGCGCGCCTATGAAGCCGCCGCGCGGGTAATTTCCACCGTTGACGAGCTCGTCTCGACAACCATCAACATGTTTACGCCGAGCAGCTAACATGGGCATACGAGTTAATCCTGATATCTACAGCCTGGTTTTGAGCGGATTGCAGACCAATGCGCAACAAGAGAATCAGGCCTTACAGCAGATCTCGACCGGGCAGAAGCTGAATTCCATTTCCGACGACCCTGCCGCTGCCGCTTCCGTCGTGACTTTGCGGATGGAATCAAGCGCCAACACCCAGTACTTGCAGAACATCACGACCTTGACCGGGTCCTTGCAAACGGCGGGTTCCGCGTTGAGTTCCGTCGTGGAGGCGCTGACCAGCGCACAAACCTTGGGTGTGGAGGGCGCGACGGGCACCACCAACACGCAGAACCGGCAAGCCATAGCCCAGGAGGTGCAAGGAATTCAACAGCAAATCCTTGGGTTGGCGAATACTACGTATAACGGCCAGTATCTCTTTTCAGGCACGGCCACCACCACCCAACCCTACGTCGCGGACGCCTCGGCTGCTTCCGGCGTGACTTACAATGGAAACCCAAATACCAACAGCGTGGAAATCTCCGAGGGTCAGGCCATGCCCATCAACCTGCCCGGGAGCCAGTTGTTCAGTAACTCCACTACCAATGTTTTTCAGTCCCTCCAGGATTTGTACACCGCGTTGACCAATAATGGCGATGTCGCCAGCGCCACCACGGAAGTCCAGAATGCCCTGAACTATGTGAGCACCCAACAGACCTTCTATGGAAACTCCGTGGACCGGCTGAACAATGCCCAGACGTTTCTTACGCAGGAACAGACGCAATTGACGCAAACGGAAAGCAGTGCCCTGGATGTCGACATGGCGAAGGCGATTACGGACCTGAGCCAAGGTGTCACCACCCAACAAGCGCTGCTGGCGGCCGGCGCAAAGATCTCGCAGTTGAATCTGTTCAGTTACCTGCCTTCGTCGTGATCTCCGCCTTGGGCTCTGACCCTCATCGCTCCCTAACTTCCTGCTTGTCTTGCGCGCGGCATGACATACAATGCTCCTTTACCGACCTCAAGCAGTGATTCGGGAGATATGAGATGAAAAGACGCGGATTCCTTGTTTCCTCGCTGGCCGCTTCGGCGCTTGCGGGTGCGACGACCTCGGTTGATGCAACGACTGCCGAAGCCGGACCCGCGGTGGCCGGCCGGGAATATTACGAGTTACGAAAATACCAACTGCGCCGCGGCCCGCAACAACAAGCGATCAACGCTTACTTTCGCGATGCCAACATCCCGGCGATGAACCGCCTGGGAATCAAGCCGGTGGGCGTTTTCAATACCACCATCGGACCCGGCAGCCCCACGCTTTATGTGCTGGCAGCACACTCGTCGGTGGAGTCCGCAGTTACGATCCACGATCGGCTTACGTCCGACCCCGAGTATTTGAAAGCCGGCGCGGCTTTCATCAATGCCACCGCAACGGAACCCGCTTACATGCGCTCGGAAAGTTTTTTGCTCGCCGCCTTCGCGGGTATGCCGAAACTGGAATTACCGGCCGAGACGGCAGAAAACAAGCCGCGCATCTTTGAACTTCGCACCTACGAGAGCCACAGCAAGAAAGCGCACCGCACCAAAGTTGAGATGTTCAACCGCGCTGAAATCGCGATCTTTCGTCGAACCGGTTTGCGGCCCGTATTCTTTGGTGAGACGAAGGTGGGCGCGGGCCAGCCCAGCCTGACCTACATGCTCGCCTTCGCGGACATGGAGGAGCGCATGCGAAATTGGGCCGCCTTTGTCGCCGATCCCGAGTGGAAGAAGCTGAGCTCAACGCCGGGCTATACGGACCCGGAGATTGTCTCCAACATTTCGAATGTGATTCTCACGCCCACGCCTTACTCGCAAATTTGAGGTGGGAGCGGCCATCAACCGTGGAGCCGGCGCAACCCCTTTTTTTCTTGACAGCCGATGATTATAGGCTAGAATGGAAGGGTGAGGGTCGGCGCCAGTTTTCCCGCCCGCGGCATCGGTAGGAGGTCGCCCGCTTCCCGGAGTAAGGAAGGTATTCTCCGTGATGTTTTTCCCGCCTCAAATCGCCCTGGATTTCTTCATGACATTCTGCCCTTGTTCCGAACAAATCCGAAATTTGCCAAAGCTGGTAGCATACTCAAAACAAAGGTTCGTCTGACCTCTTTCTTCATTTCCTAAAGCTGATAACATGCTGAAAAGAAGGCCGGTTACTTGTGTTTCTCACAATGCGAGAATAACATGACAATTTGCCTGTCAGAAATGGCGCACTTCATCGCCCAGATGCAGTGAAAATGTGGTGAGAAACCCGGGCTAACGCATTTGTAGGGGCACAAGGCCTTGTGCACCTACTTTCAAGTTTGGGACCCGTGAGTTTCGGGAAGAACCGCAGACCTCAAAGGCGGAGGTCTGATCGATCACGAAGTGATGAAATCCCAGAGAATCTGTGGTATTTAATCCGCATGATTCATGAGCCTCCGCGCAGTGTCTCCAAGCGGCCGGGATATCCGTCCGGCAAATGGCATCCAGAGCCGGAACTGTCACAGGGCTTCGGGAAGCGGCTGATCTATCTATGGCACCAACGGCAAATGCGGCTCTGGTGCATCGCTTTGCTGTTAGCCGTCTTCACTTCTTTGGCGATGATGATATCCGAGATTTTCGCCCCTGCCTCATTCGGCGCCGGAGACAACAGGAGTTTGGGCTGGTCCATTACCTTTGCCTTAGCAGCTGGCGCGGCACTATACATTCTTGTGCGGAGCGGCCGCGCCGTGGAAGGTCTGATTGTCGGCGTATCGGATGACGGTATTGATCGGCTCTACACGGCCTATTATGAAGACGGGCCGGGGGCCTACGAACTGGACTTCACGGCAAAGTGCAAGAGTCCCGCCGGCCGCTTGCAGAGCGGCGAAAGTATCACCTTGATTTTGGGAAGGACGCCGAAATTGGGGCCTCAACGCCTGCTCATCCTCCCCCGTACGTATCGCCAATCAACGCCAGTTTAAGGACGCCCGCTACAACTCATGATGGTGCTTGCGCGAATTGCGTTGAGTTGCGGCTTGGCTTCCTCTGCGTCTCGGCGCCTCGGCGGTGAAACGGATTGGAACCGTACGTCCTGGTTATGCCATGGGCAGGCGGACCGTGCTCTGGTCTCGGGCAGTCTTTCGTTGCAGCCTTTCCAAGCGATGATTGAAGCGGTCGGTGTCGCGCGTGGGGGCAGGTTGTTCGCGCAGGCGTTCGAGGGCGGCGAGCGTAAATTCCATCGCGGTTTGGGGATTGCGCTCGCGGTGTTCGTAATGAATGGCCAATTCCTCAAAGGCTTCGAGCGCCAATGGTGACGGGCGTCGCGAGAGCTCCCGCCATGTTTCCACTGCCAATTCGTGTTGGCTCTGCCGCTTATACTGCAAGGCCAACTGATGGAGTGCCCGGGCCTCAATCTCTTCCGGCAAGCCGCGCGTAAGTGCTTGTTGGCAAGTTTCCACGGACTGTTTCCTTGAACCGGCGAATTCAAACATCCGGCTGAGGCTGAAAAGGTCCACGGGAGAGTCAAGCGTGGTGGAGTCGCCCATTGCCCGTGCCAGCTCCACCGTGATGGCGGCCAGCGTTATGATGTCGAGCGCATTGTGGTAGAACACCGGTTGCAGGCCGCGCGCGTCGCCCGAGCGCAGGTAATCAAAGTAGATGCCGGGGATTTCCGAGCCGGCAACATCGCCCTCGCGCTCAATGCCCAGCACCGCGCTTTCCAGGTCGGTGAGCTTGCAGCTTTCCAGGCGCAGCCTCCACAGCCGCCGCGCCGGGTGCAGCGCATCGAGGTGCAGCAATCGCCCAAACGGAGACTTTAGCCGCGCCAGTGCGTAGCGCGTTTCGAGCAAGGGTAAATCGAAGGTCTTGCCGTTGTAAGTCACGAGACCCTCGAAGGAGCTCAGTATTTCCGCCAGGGCGTGAAGAACGGCCTTTTCCTCCGGGTAGTCCCGCAAGAAGAATTGCCTGACGACGAATTGAGTTCCTTCGAGCGTGCCGATGCCAATCAGGAACGCGCAGGTGCCGGTGCCGCCCGCCAGGCCCGTTGTCTCGGTGTCGAGGTAGATCAGCCGCTCCGGCGCGGGCAGTGTGGTTTGGGGAAAAAGGAGATTCAGCGGGCTCAAATCCGCGGCGGAGATGTCGCTAATGCGCAGCTTCCCGTAAGGCCTGCCAAAAGGGAACGCCTGCCGGGCGATAAAGTATTCGCCCAAATCATTCTTCTCGAACACCCCTTCCACGTATTCTTCAATGCCTTTGGCCGCCCGCTGCGCGGGAAGCTGGCGCGGCTCGGGCGGCTTCTCCATGCGGCGGAGGAATTCCAGGGTCTGCTCGAGCTCGCGATCCGGGTCGCGAGGCGCCGAGGCCTTCTTGAGGAGACGAAGTTTCTCGTCGAGGTTCATGGAAAGACATTGTCACGCAAAGGCGCAGAGGCGCAAAGCTCAAACAGGGACCGGCAGGTAAGAGATAGTGCCGTACTCGAAGTATCCTGAGAACTGTCCTCGACATTGGGAAATCAGAATGAAATCCGGACCCGAATTCAAGTAACGCTTTGTGCCTTCGCGCCTTTGCGTGAGATTGTTTGGCTTCTTAAAGACCATTAACGACCCGGGCTATTCCATCCTTGATGAGCTCGGTATCAAAGTTGATCAACAGGCCCAACTTCCTCCCCGTCAATCGTAGATATGTGAGGAGCTGCTTCCGATGCACTGGGGCTAGATTCTCGACCGACTTGATCTCGATGATGACCTTGTCCGCCACAATAAGGTCGGCGCGGAACCCCGCTTCCAAGTGGATGTTTTCCCAGACGACCGGGATTGCTTGTTGTCTCACCACCTTCAGGCCTCGATTCGCCAGTTCATGGGCCATGACCGTTTCGTAAACTGATTCAAATAGTCCTGGGCCAAGTGTGGTGTGGATCTTGTATGCTGCATCTACGATCTGTTTCGAAATCTCATTTTCAGTCATGGAAAAGCATTCTCACGCAAAGGCGCGAAGGCGCAAAGCGTTTCTTCATCTCGTGTCCCGATTTCATTTTGTTTTCCTTAATCGAGGACTCATCCCAGGATACTTCGAATTTGCCACTATCTTTCGTCCGACCGTCCCTGTTTGAGACTTTGCGGCTTTGCGCCTTTGCGTGAGATTGTTTTGCTCGTCCTGAGGAAGGTGACTACTAAGTCGCGGCCACCATCCGGCGCAACAACT
>JARLGN010000283.1 GCA_031292775.1 Acidobacteriota bacterium
AAATCGGCAGCGATGAGGAGATGCCCTTGCCGCAGGCGATCAGGTCCGGACTCACGCCGTAATGTTCGAACCCGAACATCTTGCCGGTGCGCCCGAAGCCCGCCTGCACTTCGTCGTAACACATCACGATGTCGTGCTCGCGGCAGAATGCCTGGAGTTTCTGCGTATACTCCACCGGCAGGAAATCCGGCCCGCCGCCTTGGAAGCTTTCTGTCATCACGCCGGCAATGTCCTGTGGCTTTACGCCCTTTTCCGCCAGCGTCTTCAGGAAAAGATCAAATGAGGTGTCTTCATTCTTATAGCCATCCGGGAAGGGCACTTGCACAAAGGTGCGGTCGCGGTCGACCATCCACGTCTTTGCCTTCTCCGAGCCACCGGCAAGCTGCGCGCCCATGGTGCGTCCATGAAAGGCGTAGTTGAAGGTGACGAAATACTTCTTATGAGCGCCGTGTTTGGCCAGCGCGTATGTCTTGGCCAGCTTGATGCAATTTTCGGTGGCCTCGCTGCCGGTGCTCATCAGGAAGACCCTGTAATTCTTCGGGTCCGGCGAAATGGCGCGAAGCATCTCCGCCAGCCGGGCGCGATTCTCGTGCACGAACACATACGACGCCAGCAACCCGCGGTCAATCACCTCGCGCAGAGCCGCGCGGACCTCCTTGCGCCCGTGTCCGGCGTTGGCAATCAGCACGCCGCTGGACCAGTCGATCCAGCGATTGCCCCAGCGGTCACTGACGGTAAAATCTTCCGCCTTGTCCCACACAATAGGCGGTTGCCCCATCATCGAGCGGGGTTCCGATTCCAGCAACGAGGCGAAGATCGGTAAAGACTCCGGCACAGGTAACTTGGTCTTGATGGTGCGGTATTTCGTTTCCACCTTCGGGACATCCCGAGGGGTCAGGTCGTAGATTGCCATACTCTTATTACCTCCAAGAATTGTCGATTGACGATTGTCGATTGATGATTGAAACCGTCGACAATCTCCCATCGTCAATCGACATTAATCAGTTCTAAAAATCCCCAATCGACATTTATCAATTCTGATGTGGTCCGCAATCGTCAATCGACAATCTTTATGTGCGGCTTATCGCCGTAAACAATTCGTACTGGCGCTGCGTCTGCCAGAATCGAGGCGCGGGCCGCCTCCACCACCAATTCATTAATGTAACTGTTGGCGGGAGTGGCGATCAGGCCCTGGGCATCCACTTCATGCATCAATTCCCGGCGTTTGGCGAGTGCTGCATCAGGGGGCAGCCCCGCCACGGCGTTTTCCAGTCGATGAATTGCGCTGGTAATCCCCGCCACGGATTCATACCCGTAGCCAATGGGTTTATAACCCTTGCCCTCCCAGGGAACGAGCCGGTAGAAGTCCGGGCTGGCGTAATTATATTTCGATCCTCCCGGGCCGATGCCTTCCAGAAATGAATAAGCAACCCCGCGATTGTGGTCGTCGTGGAAGATCAGTCCCGTCTGGTCATTCCCCTCGCAGTACAAAACCATTCCCTGGTCGTTGCTGCCGGCGGCGGCATCGGGATAGCCCAAGCCGTTGATGACGGAAAGCAACGCGCCGTTTTCCCACATCACGCGGCCATGCGACCACAGAAAGGCGTCGTTGCCATTGGGAAATTTTCCCTTCACTCCCTTAAGCGAAACCTCCACCGGCTTGAGTCCCGTGATGAAGTAAACCAGGTCCACGTAGTGGCACCCGATGTAGGTGAAGGGGTCGGTGCGGTCGCAGGTAAACCAATTCTGGAAATTCGAATGGCGATAGTAGTAGGGCTCAATCAGCTTGGCCTCACCCATTACGAACGAGCCGAACTGCCCCAGCGCATAACTGCGCCGCGCCACCAGCGACCGGCGATCGAAACGCTTGTGGTATTCCACGCCCACGAAGCGGCCTTTTTCCAGCGCCAGCTTCTCAATTTCCACCGCCTGCTCATACTTAAGCACCAGAGGCTTCACACACAGCACGTTCTGGTCGTGCTCCAAGGCATACTTCACCACCGAGTAGTGAAGATTGTCGGGCATGGCGACCACCACCATGTTGCCCGGCGCCATCCCCGCGATGACCTCTTTATAGAGGTTGGGAAACGTCGCGTCAGCCGGTTCGGAAAACGACGGATGCGGCGTGAAGGTTTGTCCGGGAAAGGCTTCGTGAAACTCCGGATTCTCCGCCAGAGCTTTCAAGGGAGCGGTGTTCAACGCGCAGATATCGATCTTGCGGATTACCCCGGTCCTTTCCAGGTGGTATAAGGACGGCAGAAGAAGATCATAGGTAATCATTCCTCCGCCCACAATGGTGACGTCAAGACTTACCGTTTGTGCAGCCACAGGCATTTCCTCCCATTTGGGTTCAAAGGCGCTTGGAACAATGAAGAACGATATTATGAATTCGCGGGAGCAGTGTCAAACGGGTCGGCTGCCGCGTGGGGGCAAAGTGGATTTGTGGCAGCGAGTTCACCCCGCCAAGCAGCGGCGTAAAGCTGCCGCTACCCCAGCGGATGCAACCTCAGCTTAAGCGTCCTGATCTCAAAGGGACGCAGGTCAAGATGCAAAGTATCGTTGGCGGCAGGGACCGGCCTGATATCATCACCCAGCAAGTTGGTTTCAGAAGCGCTGCTGACCGGGACGTGGAACTTGATCTCGACTCCGTTCGCAGGCTTGCCTGTCGCTTCGTAGATTCTGAGCATGACGCTGCCATCGCGGCCGGGCATCAATGCCGAGGCGACAACGTTGGGCTGAGAGACGTCCAGCAATCCCCAGCGATGGGGCAAGCCTCCCCCATGCGCGGTAACTTTGCGTGCCAAAAGGGGATGGTTGAATTCCCACCCCGCCTTGTAGACCTCGGCCTGGTGCCAGTCGCCGGTGTGAGGAACAAGGGCATAGTCGAATGTCCTCTCCACGCCAAGCTCCAGGCCCAAGTCCGATGAAACACCTGGCTCGTATCCGCCAAAGAACGGGTAGGCGGAGATTCGGGCCGAGCGCAGCAGCGAAAGCATCAGTGTGCCGCCCGCCACATTGTTGCCCGGCAGACCTCGGTTCAGAAGCGCAAGACCTTTTGTCCCGTCACTGTAGTCCATCCAGTTCTGTGCCGGGAATTCCTGCTCTACGGGCCGCTCGATTGCCCCAAAGGGAATTTCGTCAAACCGCCGCCCGTTTTCGATTGATGTGGGGACAAGGACGCGGTACCGGACGAACTTATCATTATTAATAAGCCGCGTGTGGATGTCGATGCGGTGCATTCCGGGGTACACCCGTACGGTGGTGGCAAAGTTGCCGTCGCCAAAAGGATGGGAGAGGCTAAACTGCGAGTACACCGGTCCGGAGAACGTGGACCCCGCGCCTCCCACCTGCTCGCTGCTCAAGTGCGTCCCTACCGAAGGTAGAAGTCCCTGTTTGCGGGTCATTGCGGTAAGGCGACCGCCGTTCAGGGTGCCGTAAAGTTCCCAAAAGTCGCCGCCATCCTGCTCACGCGCCACGATATTCCCCGGCCGGCCGCCCAGCACATCCCAATGACCAGCCTTGTCGTATAACTCCTTCATCTCTCCTGTCCAGAGATCAAAGGTCATGCGGTAGAATTCGTTTTCTATCGAGCCGGAGTCCTGATGCTCTGTCGATGCGCGAGCGTGGCTGCCATCTGGTTTCTTGCCTCCGGAAGGCTCTGATTCCGAAGGAGTAATCTGATATAGGTCGTAACCAAAGGCAGGAACATCGCGGGCAATAAAGGCGACTTTCGCATCTTTGAGGCTTCCATCGCCATATCGCTGCGTGGTCAGAAACTGCAAAGGGACGTCCGTGCCGGAGGAATCGCGCATGCGCAGTCCTCGGACGTTAGGCCC
>JARLGN010000284.1 GCA_031292775.1 Acidobacteriota bacterium
ATCGGGAGAAGCGAGGGAGCAGTTTATGCTCAGCCACGACGAACTCGATAAGATTCGGGAAGAACGGGAAGTCTTTGTAACTTGGCGGAGTTACTCCCGGCACGTTGTTGCTGAAATGCTGGAAGCCTGCGCCGTCTGTGGAACCATCCGCGAAAAGGTCCAGTTGACGCCCTGCCACTGGTGTGGAGACACCTACATCTGCAAAGAAGGGATCTGCGTGCAACTCCACCAAGCGGAAATGCATGCCGCCGTGGCCTTCTGGACATGGTAGGAAGGGGTACCCGCTCAAAAATAGAACTTCACCGCTACCTGAAGGAGGCGGGGATCGGCGGCGCTGACGACCTTACCGAAAGACGGGCTGCTGATGTTGCCGCTGACGGATGCGGCTCCATAAAACTGCGCATGGTTGGCCACATTAAAGGCTTCAACGCGGAATTGCAGCGATTTCGACTCGGTCAGGTGGAGGCTCTTCAAAAGGGCAAGATCGCAATTGGCGATGCCGGGGCCGTAGAAAAGGCGCCGCGCCGCGGTACCCATTTGGCCGAGCGCCGGAAGGCTGAACAGTGACGTGTTAAACGCGGGCCGGCCGTTTCGTGGGTCGGTGTTGATTTCCATGTTGCCAGGGGTGACGTTGGGAGTGTCCACACCATTGTCGTTGATCCCGTTGGGTATGGTCCCCAGCAGCGAAGTATCGTTGTTGTTGTAAAGCGTCACGGGGAAGCCAGTGCTGAATCGAGTGATTCCCGTCAGGCTCCAACCCTCCGTCAGCCGCGTCCGGCGATTAAGAAGATGGCCGAACGGCAGTTCGTATTTGTAACTGGCCACAAAATTGTGACGCATATCGAACGCCGATACGGCCTTGCTGAGGCTGGGATCGACGGGGTTCACGGGCTCTGCCAGGCTGGATGACAGATCAAGAGATTTGCCATACGTGTAACCCGCAAGCAATTCCAGGGGCCCGCGCTTGTGACGCAAATTGACCTCCAGCGCGTTGTAGTTGGAGTTCCCCAGCGTCTTCTGATAAGTGACGGCGTCGAATTGGGAACTGAAGGGGCCGCGGGTTCCCTGCTTCACCTGACCTGACGACGTGACGTATGTACCCCCTTCGCCGAACGGTCCGCAGGTGGCGGTGCCGGGCATAACCTGGTTGATCTGGCTCACGCTTAAACATTGGGCCGGGTCGCCCGGATTGGCGGAAATGAGCACCAACAAATGATGCGCCTGCGAGCCGACATAGGCCAGGCTGAGAAGCGTGTTGCGACCGATCTGGCGTTCCAGTGACAGCGTATAGCTTTCACTGTAAGGAGGCACATTCTGGTGGAAGAACGATGGCACGCCGGTGATGGGCAAATACTGCGGCCAGTTCACGCTGGAATTGGGATTCGCTGCCGAGGCGCCCAAGGCCGGGATGGGTTCGGGAAAGCGCTGCCCCACATTCTGGCCACTCGCCGCCGTGACGAAGGGATTGGAAAATAGAGGGGGCGCGAGACTGGTGTAATCGTAGCCGTATGGAGGGTTGGCGCTCATGATGCCGGCGGACAACCCCTCGAAGGCCGTATAGTACAGGCCGTATCCGGCGCGTAAGCTGGTGGTCCCGCGGCTGCCGAAGATCCTATTCAACAAGCCCGTCTGGTAATCCGGCGAGTACGCCAAGCCGATTCGAGGTGCAAAGTTGGTGTGTTTCACCGGGGCCAACGTCGCGGGAATCCCCGTGTCGCCAGGAAACACCAGGCCAGTGGGGGCTCCGGGGTAGACCTGGGACTGCTCGCCCAGCACCAGGGTTTGGAGCTGGTTGAATTTCTCCCGCCAAGGCGGCAGCAGGTCCCATCGCAAGCCGTAGTTGAGCGTCAGATTCGGCCGCACCCGCCAACTGTCCTGCGCATAGATCCCCACGTATTTATTACGTAAATAGAACGCCAGGGAGTCCCCTTGCGCATAGTTGCTGGGAACGCCCAACAGAAAGTCCGCAAAGTCCGATCCTGTTTCCGCTCCGGTGAATGAGAACGAACCGTTGTACAGAGCGTCGGGATTGATATTGACCTGGTCGATGTGAAATCCCGCCCCAACCTTCAGCACGTGTGTTCCCATCACTTTGGAGAAGTTCTCCGACACCTGGAACGTATTGTTGGCCTCCTTGAGCCCGGTGGTATCCACGCCGAGGGTAAAGTCGTTGAATGAAACGTTTTCGATGCCTTCAATCTGCGGAGCCAGCGCATAGATGGAAGGATTGCCGGAGCCGTCCACGAATCCCTGGGACGCGAGGCTGGGGCCAACTCCACCCTGCGGCTGGCCGACATTGTTGGCGTCCCGGAGGTAGCTCAGGTGAAGCTCGTTGACCATGGTTGGGCCCAGGACTTTGGTCAAGCCCAGGCTCGCCATTTGCGCCCGGCCCAGGGTGATGGCATTGAATCCCGGAACACTTGCTCCGCCTTGCGCCGTGGGGTAAGGATTGTCGAGGTCGTAGTCATCAAAGAAGTAGTACGCGGCAAGGGCTCCCAGGCCACTGTTGCTGTCAATTCGCGCCGCACCCTTGTCATCACGCAGGGTTTCATTGTAGGCGGAAGTCGAAAAGGCGTTCATCCCCTGATTGGGTACGGGAATGGAGCGCAATAAACTCCTGGCCGGGGCTGACCATGCGCGGAGCGGAATCTGCGCGTTGGGCAGGACGCACTGCGCGGAACTCGCACACTCGGGAGTGTAGTACGCCTCTCCGGAAAACACCGGGTAGCCGAGGTTCTGTGAGAGCAAATTGGCCCATGACTGGCCGTTCACATTGCCGGTAAGCGAACTGGCGATACCCGAGAGGTCACCCGTCCGCTCCGAAATCGCAGGTACGGAAATCACGCCGGTCTCCACACCCTCGGTCATCCGCGTGCCCTGATAATCCGTGAAAAAGAACGATCTGGTTTTCTTGATGGGGCCGCCGAATGTGGCGCCAAACTGGCTTTGGTCGTAACGGGCGCGATCCGGGGAGAAATAGTTGCGCGCGTCCAGATTAGTATTTCGCAGGAAATCAAAGGCGCTGCCGTGAAACTCATTCGTTCCCGATTTGGTTGTGACCACAATCTGCCCGCCGCTGTAATTGCCGTATTCGGCATCAAAGTTATTGGTTAGCAAGCGGAATTCTTGAATAGAATCAAGATTGGGGATAAGTGCTGTGCCCATGCTGAAGTCTTCTTCAACGCTGCTTCCATTAACCACGAATCCATTGCTTGTTTCCCGCTGTCCGCTGACGGAGAGGTTGCCGGCATTGAGGTCTCCGGAAGGAGCCGTGCTGGTGCATCCGGACATGACCACCGCGTTGGCCTGCCGTGAGCTGGCCGGAACGACACCCGGCTGCAGAGCCAGCAGATCCGTATAGCTGCGGCCGTTTAAGGGGACGGATGCAATCTTCGTCTTCGTGAGGGTCTCGCCCATCGTGGTGTCGGCCGTATCCACGTGGAGCCCTGACTCCGAAACCATCACCGCCGTGCTTTGTTCCCCCAGCTCCAGCTTCAGGTCGACTTCCAGCGTTTTGCCGGTTTCAAGGATAAGCCCGGACCGAAGAACGGGACGAAATCCGGATTGATGAACTTCAATCTGATATTGGCCGGGAGGCAGCGCAGGCAAAGAATAGAACCCGTCGGAATTGGTGGTCGTCGTCTGCCGCACTCCCGTTTCCACGTTGGAGATGACAACGGAAACACCTGGGATGACCGCCTCGCTCGGGTCCACGACCTTTCCGGAGATGCTTGCCTGTGGATTGGCCCAACCTGAAAGGCACGCCAGCAGCACAACGGGAATCAACAGTCCCGCAGCGGGGGCGAAGCGGAATTTCCGTGGTCCAGATCGGCTGTTTGTTTGCTCCATGTTTCCTTCCTCAGCCCGGGGAGCAAGCAATTCAGAAATCCATTTTCAGCTTGCATCCATTTATTGGGCGTTCTTCGTATCGTTCGAACCGAAAGTTAAATGCAATTGAGTTGCAACTAAGAGGCCAAGCAGTCCGCTCCGTTGTATCTGCCTGTGGCTGTTCAATTTCGATTTCCAAAATCCAGCCCTTGAGAGGTAACCCTAGCGACAGATTGGCCTAAAAACCCAGTTCAGTGCGGGAAAATCCGCTTTACAAGCTTTGCCTGTCCCACCTCTCCATTCTGGTGCGGTGGGCGTTAACGGATGACCAAAAAACTATAATTGTTGCAACTCAATTGCAACAAGTCGGTATTATTGTCGCTGTTTGGCGCCCCGGTCAACATTTTGTAGGCCGTTGGTACCTTTA
>JARLGN010000285.1 GCA_031292775.1 Acidobacteriota bacterium
CACAACGGAGGACTTGCTGCGGTGGGAGCAGGGGCTCTTCGGCGGGAAACTGCTTTCGCCGGCGTCGCTCCAAAAAATGACCACACCGTTTAAGCAGGACTATGCGTGCGGACTTTTCGTGAGCACGGCAAACGGACGCAAGCGGATCGATCATGCCGGTGGAGTCGAAGGCTTCAATACGCAATTGTCGTACTACCCCGACGACAAGTTGACTGTGGTTGTACTGGCCAATTTGAATGGCTCAGCGCCAAGCGAAATCGCGGCTAAATTGGCCGCCTTGGCCCATGGTGAAAAGGTCGTGTTGGCGTCGGAGCGGAAAGTAATCACGGTGCCGGAAAAGATTCTCGCCGAATACGTGGGCACCTACGAATTAAGTCCTGGCTTAACTTTGGTGGTGACCCTCGAAAATGGCCAACTGATGGCGCTGGCAACGGGCCAGCCCAAATTGCCGATTTTTGCGGAGTCGGAAACAATGTTCTTCCTGAAAGTCGTCGACGCAGAAATTCAATTCTTCAAGAATGAGAAGGGCGAAGTCACGCATCTCGTGCTGCACCAAGGAGGACATGAAATCAAGTGCCTCAGAAAATAGAGCGAGGAAAGACGAATACAGCGGGTAGCCACACTCATAGTGTTTTTGATTGTGGCCCTTTCGCATCGTTGATACCCCCAATCGAAATTGCCACGGTAGCCACGGTCAGTGATTTTCTGACCGTGGGCTTTTCTGACGCACGGTACCCCAATGGCAGTCACACCTAATCGATTTGAATTGGGCAGGGAGTTACGGTTGCCTTGTCGAGGGCACGATTGTTGTACCTCGATCGCCAGAAGAGCCCACGGTCAGAAAATCACTGACCGTGATGGCTACCAATTCCTTCTTGATCTTCTCCGCGCCTCTGCGGTGAATCCGATTATTTTCCCACACAAAATGTTTTGAAAATGATATCGAGGACGTCGTCGGCGTAGGTGGCTCCGGTGATGAGGTCGAGCGGCCGCAGCGCGTCGTAGAGGTCAAGCAGGAGCATTTCGTGCGGAGTATGCTGCTCGGCAGCCTGATGCGCCTTGGCCAGACCCGCCAGTGAATTCTTAACAAGCTGTTGATGACGCAAATTGGTAATGAATTCGCCTTCCGGCAACACATCGCGTGCCGGAACCGCAAGGGCGAGGATCTTCTCCTTGAGATCGTGTATTCCTTCGCCGGTCAGCGCCGAGGTGCGAACCAGCATTGTAGCGCCAACCTTGAGGTCGGCATGTGCCAGGCTTAAGCCCGGCGCCACATCTGTAACTCGCGGAGGCAAGTCCGACTTATTCAGGGCAATCAGCAGCGAACCCAGCGGGCGCAACTTCTCCAGCAGCGCCGTATCCTCTTCGGTCCAAGGTTCCGAGGCGTCCACCACCATAAGCCGCAAATCAGAATCAGCGATAGCAGAAAAGGTGCGCTCCACGCCGATCTTTTCCACTTCATCCTGGGCTTCGCGAACGCCCGCCGTGTCCACAAAGCGCAGCGGGATGCCGCACAGGTTGGCCGTCTCCGCCACCAGGTCGCGGGTAGTTCCGGGGATGGCGGTCACGATGGCGCGCTCTTCATTCAGCAGGCGGTTGAACAGGCTTGACTTGCCCACGTTGGGCCGGCCCACGATGGCAAGGGTCAGGCCTTCGCGCACGATGCGGCCGTACTCATACCCCGCCGCCACTGTTTCCAGGTCGCCACGGATGCGGTCAATGCGCGACACGATTTCCTGCCAGTCGATCACCGACACATCGTCTTCGGCAAAATCAATCCCCGCTTCCAGCCGCGCAATGAGTTCAAGCAGCACCTGCTTGTGAGGCTTCAGGCGGGCGGAGACGGAACCGTTCAATTGCTGCGCCGCCACACGTGCCTGATAGATGGTTTGCGATTCAATCAGGTCGCGGACCGCCTCCGCCTGGGTCAGATCGATGCGCCCGTTCAGGAAGGCGCGCATAGTGAACTCACCCGGCTCCGCGGGGCGTGCGCCCTCGGCAAGGCAGCGCTCCTCCAGATTTCGCAGGATGATGGGGGCTCCGTGACAGGAGATTTCCACCACGTCTTCGGCAGTATAAGAATGCGGCGCGCGGAAGCAGGTCACGACCACCTGGTCGAGCACCCGCCCCGATTCCGCTTCCACGAAGTCGCCGCGGGTAGCATGTTGAGTTTCAAGAGGAAGTTTGGGAAGTTTTATGAGGCGTGTGGCAATTTCAATGGCCTGACCGCCCGACAGCCGGACTACGCCCAATCCGCCTCGGCCCGGCGGCGTGGAGATGGCGACAATGGTGGCGTCAGTCATGGAATCGGGTGATCGGGCCATCAAGTAATCGGATCATTGAATCATCGGGCCATCGGGTCATTGAAACCCCTCTGACGTAGCAAGTTGATTTGCCTTTTCAACTTGCACAGCCGATAAGGTAAATCGTTTCATGCAGACGCCAGCGACAGCATTGGGTAATTTAGCAGGTTTTCAATGATCCGATGACCCGATGAACCGATCACCCGATTAATCATTAGGCCGGATAGATCACCACTTTACGTTCGAGCCCCATTCCTTCGCTTTGGGTCCGAACGTCGGTGCGGTCTTTCAACGCCAGGTGGATGATGCGCCGTTCGCGCGGGTTCATGGGGTTCAGCGTAAAGGGGTTCCCGGTATCGATCGCCCGGTCCGCGGCCACCTGCGCCATCAGGCGTAACTCTTCCATCCGCGACCGCCGCCAGTCCATGCAATCGAAGGCGATGCTGCGGAGATGCCCCTCATCCAGCCGGATGGCCTGCAGTAGCATGTATTCAAGTGCGTGCAACAGTGTGGCGTTCTTTTCCAGCAGCAGGTCGGCGTCGTAGCCGGAAAAGTCTACGACGTAATCCGGGGCCTCGGGGTCTCCCGGATCGGGCGCATTTTTCTTGATGGAAAAAGTCAGTTTAAAGGGGCTGTGGCGAATGATATCGCGGAGCGCAGACTCCAACATAGGCAGGTAATGTTCAAGGGAGTTGGCAGCAGACGGATTTTCCGTATCCATAGGTCACCCCTTGGCCTCGGCAGGCTTGCGTGGAACAGGAAGCAGTGGCGGTTTCGGCATGCGGCGATTGATGAAAACCTGTTGGAGAATTTGCACCACGCTACTGGTGAGCCAGTAGAGCACCATGCCGCTGGCAAAACGGTAGAACATAACACCCATAAAGATGGGCATGAACATCATCATGCGCTGCTGGGCGGGGTCCGCGGTGGCCATGGGCGTCATCCGTTGCAGGATGTAGGAAGCGACGGTCATGAAAATCACCAGGATCGGCAGGGAAAAGCCCATAATCATGACCCGGTCGGGCGCGGAAAGGTCTTTGACCCACCATATCCAAGGCGCATGGCGAAGTTCGATGGCAAGGTCCAGAACACGGTAGAAGCCATAGAGGAATGGCATTTGCAGCAGCATGGGCAGGCAGCCCCCCAGCGGATTGATGCCGTGCTCGCTGTAGACCTTCATGACTTCTTCGTTCATCTTCTGTTTGCGCGGATCGTTGAACTTGTAGGCCTTGTACTTGTCCTGAATGCCTTTGATAACCGGCGCAACCTTCTGCATTTCCTGCGCGGAACGAAGACTCTTAAGCTTCAGCGGAAACATTGCCGTGGTGATGGCCAGGGTCAGGAAGACAATGGCCCAGCCATAATTGTGAATCCAGTGCTCGTAGATATAGCGCAGAGCGATGAATAGTGGCTTGGCGACGATACTGAACCAACCGAAGTCCACCAGGGCATCAAGTGGTGGGTTGATGGACTTAAGCACGTCCAGGTTCTTGGGGCCGATGAACAGGCGGAATTCCAGTGCCTTCGGCTGCGTTTCCACCAATGCGGCGGCCAGGGGCTTGGGCTTGTCCTTTTCCGTCCAATCGGGAGGCAGCCACTCCTGCCGCGCCATTTTGAAGGAGACCTGATCGGGCGCGTCCGGGAGAAAGACGGCGGCAAAGAACTTGTCCTCGAGTCCCGCCACTTGCAACGGGCCGCCGACGGTGCGGTCCTCTTTCACCTTGCCCTGGGCAACGGTGGTGAGGTCGCCCACCGAACCATAAACCCCCTGGCGGTAGCTCTCAATGGCAGCGGGAGCCAGCGAGTGGTCGCCGAATCCTCCAGGCCAGGTGACCTCAACCGGCAGATTACTTTGGCCGTCGAAAACGCTGACGCCAACCTTGGACACATACTCGGGGCCGAAGGAGAATTGCTTCTTCACCTGCACCTTGCCGTCGCTGTAGCTGAAAGTCAGATGGACAGGCGGGTAGAGAGTATTTCCTGAGTGTGCCTCAAATTCCTTTCCCGAGGCGGGCGTCTTGCCATAATCGGCCTTCGCAACATAGATCCCCTGGTTAACCTGCGCCTTGAGCGTGGAATTCGCCATGTTAAGGCTCATGGGATAGCCAAGAGTGTCACAGGCCGCGGAGTTGACGGTGTCGAGGGGTTGATCCTTCGCGTCGAAATAACTTTTCAGCACCCAACTCTTGACCAGTGCTCCCTGCGTGGAAAACGTCACGCGGTAGAGCTTGCTTTCCACCACAATGTCTTCCGCCTTGGTCCCTTGCAAAACCGGGATTGCTGCGGCTGCTGGCGCTGGCGTGGGGGTAGATGCCGTGGCAGCAACAGGCGCGCTAGGCTGGTTGGGGTGAGTGGCCGTAGCGACAGTCGGGGTTTTCTTCGGCTCGGGAGGCGGCTCCTTGATGAAGTAGATCTTATAAAGAACCAGCATCACGATGGAGAGCCCGAAGGCGAGCATTACGCGTTTTTCTTGGTCAAGTTTCACGTTGGGTTCCCAAGTTTCAGGTTTCAAATTCCAGGTATCAGGTGCCAGGTATCAGGTGTCAGGTTCTCGGTTTTGGGTGCTGGACGAATTTTCGAAGGGCAAAGTGTAAAGGGCAAAAGGAGTATCCTTTATCCATTACACTTTACCCTTTACCCTTCCTTCTCTCTGACACCAGGCACCTGACACCTATTTTTCAGGTACCGGGTCATAGCCAAATCTGCCCCACGGCCGGCAGCGCAGCAATCGTCCCAGAGCCAGACGCCCGCCGTGCCATACTCCCCACTTTTCAACCGCTTCGAAGGCATAAGATGAGCAGGAAGGGTAGAATCGGCAATTGGAGGGTAGTACGGGCGAAAGGCAAGCCTGGTAAAAGCGAATCAGCGCCAAAACGAAAAGTCTTACGAAACCACTGGCGGCGGTGGCGATGGAGCCTGGCGCGGAAACAGCCGCAGCAGTTCCCGCTGGAGGGTTGTGAAGGAAACCTTCCCCACGGCCTCGCGCGGATTCACCAGGATGTCCCAGCCGCCCGGAAGCTCCGCTCGATTCAGGCGAAATACTTCCCGCACGCGGCGTCGCAGACGATTGCGCCTCACCGCTTTGCCCAGACGGACCGGCGTGGTGATGCCCAAGCGTGAGTGTGGCAATCCGTTGGGCCGGCAAAAGACCGTGCATAGTGATGCGCTGCGGCGCTGCCCTTCGTCGTAAACCCGCCGAAACTCGCTTCGGCGTAGCAGCCGATAAGTCTTGGGGAATGCTCGAGAGGTCAAACGATCTCTTTAGGGAGTCAGGCGATAACGGCTCTTCTGACGGCGGCGCCTCAACACATTGCGCCCCCCCGGGGTTCTCATTCGGATTCGAAAACCGTGCGTTTTGGCACGGTGCCGGCGGTTCGGTTGATAGGTACGTTTCAAGACGCAATGCTCCCCGCTTGGATTTCCTACGATAAAGTCGAGCTAATAAGATACCTTGCGAGAAGGACTTAAGTCAAGCCGGGGTATTTGCAATTGGTGATTGGTGATTGGTGAATTTGCCTTTTGTCGGTGGTTCATTGTCCTTTGCGAAGCCCGCGATTTCGCGTGCGGGGGCGCGGGGCCGAGGGATCTTCACCTTTGCCCTTTGCCTTTTGCGTTTTGCCTTTTGACTTGCTCTTTCGAAGTGCGCTGGAGGAGATAATAGCAGCGCCCCGCGGTTGCCGGTTGCGGTGGAAAGAAGTCTTCCACGCGGTATCCCCTGACAAGATAATGTTGAAAGATGCGGCGTACTTCGAGTCGCCAGCGGCTCGCCAGAGGCATGGCTTGCGACCGCATCGTGTCAGTTTGAGCGGGGATTTCCACCAGCAGGCGGCGATCTTTAAGATTCAGCCGGATGGCACGGTTCTGGGGAAAACCCTGGGCAGTCAGTCGAGTCTCATTTACGCGGGGCAGCGCCGGATCAAAAGATGGAGCTTCCCCGCGCAGACGTTTCTCAACCCGTGCGGTGGCGATTTTCCAATTCACCACCCAACGATCGCTCGGCAGGCCTTTTTCCAGCAGGCTGGGAAAACGTCCGTAGCAGTCGGGCACATATTCTTCCGCCAGCCCACCCAATCGCGAGATGTTTAACCGGGCGTTGCGGCTTTGCAGCGGGTCAAACGTCCAGCAGATGGACTTGATGCCGCGATCAAGCGCCACCTGGCGGTGAACCAACTTCATTCGGAAGCCAAATCCCTGGTCCCGGTACGCCGCTTCCACCGCCATCAAATGTGACCAGTGGGCCAAGTTCCCATGGTATTGGGCGAGAAACGCATAAATAAAGCCCACCACTTTGCCATCAACGAGGGTCCCAATTACCGCGCCACCGTATTTCTGCGTCGCCGTCAGTAACTCGCGGGTGGCAACCGGCCCACCCCACACGTGCGTCTGGACAATTTCGCACTGACGGTACTCGTCGACATTTTTCAGCAACCTGACCTCGACTCGAGGCATTGGCGTCTCCGGAAGTTTGTGGAACCAACAACGAAAAGTTCAGCTCTACAGGCAACAAGAAATCCAATTGGCGCTGTCATCCTGATGAACCGCAAGCGGTCCCGAGTATAGCGAAGGAAGAATTTCGTATTGTCATGAAAATGCGCAGAGCCAGGGGCATCCGTCAACGGACGGACGCCCCTGGTGCTCAGGTCAGAAGTTCAGCTTCATTCCGAGCTGGATGAGGCGTGGTTCTCGGGCCAGCAAGACCTTGTTATACAGTGTGTTGGTTACGCTGACCGAGGACCCGCCCGTGCCGGGTTGAATGGGATTAGTGTGGTTAAAGGTGTTGAACGTCTCCAGCCGCAACTGGCCGGTTAAACGCTCAGTGAACTTGAGATTCTTGAACACGCCCAGATCGGTGCGCCAGAAGCCGGGGCCGCGCGCGGTTCCCGGAGAGGAAGTGCCGAAATTAGTTTGCCCGGTGTAGGGAATGCAGGGCGCGGTGGTTCCATAGCAGGCGTATGCGCTGGTGTTGAACCACTGGCTATACGCATGAGGGGCCGCCGACCCGTTGGGATTGCCGACCAGGTCGGGGCGTATCGCACAGGGGGTAGTGCCCAGGCACCCGGTCCCGGCCGCATCCACGACGCCCGAGCCGGTAAGGGATGGAGTTAGGGGCAGGCCGGTCTGGAAGGTCTGGACGCCGCTGAATTCCCAGCCCCCCAGCACATGGCCGATCGGGCCCTTCTGAGAATGCAACCAGGGAAGGTCCCATACGAAGTTGGCGGTCAGCACATGGCGGCGGTCGGCGATGTTGGGACCGTAGTTTTGGGCGATGGCCGTAAAGCTCTGCGGCATGATGCCCCCGGTGCTGCGGTCAGCCTGGTAGGTGGTCAAACCGTGAGACCAGGTGTAGGCCACGTTGATCAAAGAGCTGCCGGAGAGCTTCTTCTGCACCTGCGATTGGAAACTATTATAGTTCGAGGTATAGATATCCTCGAAATCGTAGGCGCCCGCGTAACCGACGTAGGGCCGCAGAATGTTCAGCAGTGTGGTGTTGCTGGAGGTGATACAAGGCCTGCCGTTACAAGCGGCGCCTCCCGCTCCCGTGCCACTCGCCGCACTGATAATCTGAATGGTGTTCGGTCCGCTCGTGCAGGAGTTGGGAGCGGCGCACTTTTGCCACGCCCCGGGGGTGGGAGCATTGGTGTCAAGATAACCGGGTAAGTGAACGCCGTCGTTGCCATAGTAACCAACATCCACCATCCAGGTCTGCGCGAACTGCCGCTGAACATCCAGGCTCCACTGTTGCGTGTAGGGGGATTTGTAATTGATGGGCATGCGATCGTAGATGGCCCCCGCCGCCGTGCTGGTCGCAGTCGTCGTGGCCCCGGTGGGGTTTGCCAAAGTTGTGTTGCTGAAGTTCAGGTTGGTCAGGAAGCCGGGGTTCTGGGCGACATTGAGTTCCGGATTTCCAAACTCCAGTCCGTTGTCAAAGAACATGCCATAGCCGGCCCGGATCGAAGTGCGGCCGTTGCCAAACGGGTCCCAGGCAATACCGAGGCGTGGGGCGAATGCACGGTCGAACTCCTTGCCAACTTTGCTCCCGAAGGGCGATTTCATGCCCGTGAAGCCGTTGTAGGTGGGCGGGTTCACATAGATATAACCGTTCAAAGGGGTGTAGTTGGGATTGCAGGCGCTGCTGGTGGGAATGCTGTTCACCAGCTTTATGTCAAGGTTGCCGTTGGGGAGAACGCAGGGCGCCTTGGTGGGATCATAAAGCGCCGGATCAAAGTTGATGAGCCTGCTGCTGCCACCCGTACCGCTGCCGTCCGTGGGCTGGCGGAAATAGGAATCCCGTAGGCCATAGGTCACGGTGAGATTGGGCTTGATGCGCCAGGTGTCCTGGGCGTAGAACTCGAACTGGTTGTCGAAGATGTTGGCGGTGACGTCGAGCGACGCCTGCGCGAAGCTGGTGTCATTGCCCTGCAGGAAATTGGCCCAGGACTGCTCGAAGGTATTGGGGCAGGCAGGCAGACTGCCTGTTCCGCAAATGGTGCCGCCTCCTGTCGAGACCGACGGGGCGTTGGTCCCGATGAAGCTGAACGAACCATTGTTGGACCCGCTGAGCAGGTTTTCGTGCTTGTTGTAGTGATAGGCAATGGCCCCGAATTTCAGCGTATGGGAACCGAAGACCTTGGTGACGTTGCCAAAGACCGTCTGGTTGCGGTTGTAATCGTTGTAGGGCCCATAACCGGAAACCCCGGTGCCGCTGCTGATGCTGATGGTGGGCACACGGCCCAGGACGTTGGCGAACGGCAACAGTGTCCCGAGAGCAGACTGCACATCCGTAGAACTACTGAGGTTCGAAGCGCCAATATCCTTGCTGAGAATGGCGCCGTAGGAGAAGCCATAGCCACCATCTATCAGGAACGAGGGTGATAGCGTGGCCGTCACGTGGAAGTTGTATTGATGGCCGGGCGAATTGGTGGATGTGGTCGCGATGCCATCGATGGGAAAGCTCGTAAACAGCCCGCCCGGTTCAATGGTCGGTATGCTATCGCGCAGGTACTTGCCGTTGATCGTCACTTTGTTGCCGAAGGTGTGATCGATCTTGAACATATCTTCGCGGAAATTATAGATGCCGCGCAAAGTCGAGACCACGTTGCTGGTCCCCGAGTTGATCGGCGGGAACTTGGAATAGATGTCTTTGATATAGGCCGCCGCGATGGGGGTGATGCTGGAGATTTGCGTCCCATAGGCCGCGCACGCACCGGCAACGCCGTTGGTGTTGGTCCAGTTGGTGCACACGGGATGAGAGAAGGAGCCCGTCAACATGCCGGCGGTGGGGATAGTAGCCGTTGTGTTCGAGTAGTTGACCACCCGGCGAGCTTCTTCAGAAACAAAGAAGAAGGTCTTGTTGCGCTGCTCGTAGACGTGGGGGATGTAGACCGGGCCTCCAATGGTCCCGCCAAAGTCGTTGTAACGCAGCACGGGACGGTTAACGGTGGGAGTGGCGGCGTTGTTGAAGGATTGATTGGCGTTCAGATCGTTGTTGCGGAAGAATTCGTAGAATCCGCCATGAATGTCGCTGGTCCCAGAGCGTGTGACCACGTTGACCTGCGCCCCGCCGGAGCGGCCCAACTCCGCATCATAGACGCCGCGGACGATGCGGAACTCGGAGATGGCATCCACGCTGGGGAAGGAGAGCAACGTCAGGTTGCTGCCCCGATCCATGTTATCCATGCCGTCAACCAGGAAATTATTCTCCTCGCGGCGGCCGCCGTTCACCTGAAAACCAACGGTATTCGTGGCGGAGCCGCCGAACGGGTTGGTGGCGCCGGCATAGTATTGATCCGTGCTGTTGCTGTCGCTGACGCCGGGCACCAGGGTTACGAGTTGCTCCCAAATGCGATTGTTCATGGTAAGTTCGCGCACCTGCGTGCCTGTCACCACGCCGGAAGCCACGGCATCCTGCATATTCACCTGGAGGGGAGCGGCTTCCACTCTTACCACCTGCGAGGTGGCGCCCACCTCAAGGGTGGGAAAGAACGTCAGCTTGTCATTTACGTTCAGGACAATACCAGTCTGCACGAGCTTCCGGAAGCCCGACGCTTCAACCGTGAGGGAATAGTGGGCCACGGGAAGCTGCGGAAACGAGAAATCGCCGGTGTCGCCGGTCTTGGCCGTGCGAACGTCAGCGTTCTTTTCGATGTCCCTGAGGGTGACCTGGGCGTTGGGAACTACCGCCCCGCTGGGATCTTTCACCGTGCCGGAAATCGAACCGGTTGTCTCCTGAGCCCAGGCACTCGCACAAAGGAGAAAACCGGCAATTGCCACCAGCAGCGCTAGTGACACATGTGCCTTCTGTGATCCTGCGTGGTCGAAGATCATGATCGTGCCTCCTTTATTCGTTTTTTCCCGTTTTTCCCAACGCTCGGAATTATTCAGTGTTCAGAACTTCGCCTGCGGCCTCTCGAAAAACTCCCCAGATCACCCGCGCATCAATTTTGAACCCGAACAAAGTTGCGATTTGTGATCAAAGGATATCGTTACCGGGGCCGCACTTGCAAGCTCGATGATTATCGGCAATCTCTAAACGCCGGGCCGGATGAGACGACTGACAATCTTGTAGCGGTCAGCACGATACCGGCTCTTCACATACTCCACCGGCTGTCCATCGGAAAGATAAGCAACACGCGTGAAAAGGAAGATTGGGCTGCCTTTGCGAATATGCATAAGGCGGACATCTTCCGCGCCCGCCAACCCTACTTCCACCGTCTCGTCCGCAAGCTGGATGCGGATGCCATAGCGTTTCCACAGTGTTTCGTAAAGGGAGTCTCCCGGGCTGAAATGGTCGACAAGGTCGGGGCAGAAGTGGCGGGGCAGGTGACTCAATTCCAGCGCCATCGGAAGCGTGACGGCGATGCGCAGGCGGCGCAACCTGATGAGTTCCGAGTGGGGAGGCAAGCGGAGGGCGGCGGCAATCTCCGGTGGCGCCGGCACCACACCCAGCGAGAGCACCTTGGAACTCACGGCATGCCCGAGGGCGCCCATTTCCTCCGTAAAAGACTGCACGTTGCGGAAATTGATTTCGAGTTTGATTCCCGATACGAACGTGCCCTTTCCCTGCTGGCGATAAGCTACGCCCAGCTTGCAAAGCGACTCCAACGCCTGGCGCGCGGTCATTCGGCTGACCGCGAACTGTG
>JARLGN010000286.1 GCA_031292775.1 Acidobacteriota bacterium
CAGAAATGCCGCGTCGCTCGGCGGCACGGTGACGGTGATTCCCCCACGCTGCGGGCCGGTGGTTTGATGCGTCCACAGATTACGGATATAGAGCGCCGCGGAATCCGAATTGCCGATATCCGACCACGTTACATGAACATTCGCAGGTACCGTTCCTGAATTAAAGACGAGCACCGCCTGGCTGCCGTCAAACAGTCGTTTGGCCGCCCAGATTTCCGCCTGGCCCTCCCTCCGAACGATGTGTCCTTGAATACCCAAGGGATCCTGGTTGATCCCAATTGCTTCCCGGTTCGTCAGAATCTCAATGGTTGATGGGGTCATCTTGCGCACATCGTTCCCGGCCATCAGCGGAGCCGCCATCATGCACCAGAGGCTGAAGAAACTGCGGTTTTGGGTCTCGCTCAGCCCAGTCATGCCGGTGATGATCATGTCGGGATCATTCCAGTGGCCGGGCCCGGCGGCCTGATATAGCTTCTCGTTCTCGGCGGTGTTCTTCATCGCCGTACTCCAATTGGCCTTGCCGGGAGCGCAGATATCGCCCGTGGTTCGCCAGAGATGCCCAACGGATGCGGCCCACTTCCACGGCTCTCCCACACCCCAGGAGCAGAGGCTGAAGACGATGGGCCGCCCCGCCGCCAACTGTGCGTCACGAAGCCTGGCATAGGACTGTGCAGGGTCCTGTCCCTTGGCATTGCACCAGTCGATTTTCACGTAATCCGTGCGCCACAGGGCGAAGGCCGCCATGTCGTCAAACTCATGATCCTTGGTGCCGGGCATGGCTTTGCTACAAGTGCGGGTGCCGGCGTCGGTATACAGCGCGTATTTCAACCCACGTTGCCGGATATAGTCGCCGAGGCCGCGCAGCCCTCTGGGATAGCGTTCAAGGTTGGGAGTGAGCTTGCCGTTCTCGCCGCGAGAAAAGCAGATTCCCTCGTCAGGGCCCACGTACACGTAACCCGCGTCCTTCATCCCGCTGCTGATGAGGGCGTCAGCGATCTCCTTGATCAGTTTTTCGTTCTGAGGCTCCTGGCCAAACTCATTCCACGGATACCAGCCCATGGGTGGAGTCATCGCCAGCCCGTCCTCCGTGGCTCGGAGTTTCGTTGCCGGACTTTGTCCCTCCGCCACCGGGGTCAAAGATAAAAATGCGATGATGATTCCCAAAACCAGCAATGGTGTTTTTCTCACAGAAGTGGTCCTTGGTTGGTAAATTTATGAATATGATTCGCGATACTGAAGCCAGCGAATTCAACCATGTTCTCGTCTGAAACTGCGATAACTGAAGCGAGGGGAGTCTATCACACGTCAGGATTGGCCGTTGGCACTACGCGAACACCAATTGCTCGGGGATTAAATTTGGAAGGCGAGAAATTGTGCCGCTCAATGATTCAGGATTCGCCCGCACCCGTAAGCAGTTCGGCCCCACTCCGGACCTCCACCCCGAACCCCGAATCCCGAATCTCCAACCCCTAATTTTGTGCTCTGGCCTCCGCACTTTTCCCCAACCGGCGGATTTGCTCCACCTTGGGAATGTCTTTGGGATATTGCACGTCCTCAAGAACATCGCCATTCACATTGTTCAGGACAATCACCGGGGTTGCGCTCATCGGGCCGATATCGACTTTGGTTAGATGCACTCCACGCACGTCGTCCAAGACCATTGCCGGACGGTAGTCTGGTTGCTTCAGCGTGATGCGGCAGTTGCGGAACTTAATCCCTTCGGCGTGCCGCACGTAAAATCCCCAGGCCGGCAGTTCGCCAAACATGGAGAATTCGGGGTATTTCCCTTCCTGCTCCGGCACCTGATCGAGCGCGTCCCAACGAACCTGCGCCCGCGCGGGCGTCCCGCCGCCAGCGTAAATGATCTCAATATTTTCCAAAACCACGTTGGACACCGGATGTCCGGGCAGCCCGGTGATGGAGGATGGATATACGTTGTGCGGCTCTCTGGGCGGCGGACCGGAGAATTCATAGCCGGCGTCGGGAGCGCCTGCGGGCACCTCCACCTTCACGTTGCGAATCGTCACGTCACTCACCTGGCCAATTGGCCGATAGGCCTTGCGGCGGCCAAGCCGGATAAAAATTGCATTGCCGGTGTTTATGGCATGAATGTTCTCAACGAGGACGTTTTTCAGCACGCCGCCGTCCACAATCTCCAGCGCCACGGCGGAACGAAAAGTGTCATACACGGAAATGTCGTGCACATGGATGTTACGGAAGGCGCCATCCGAAGCCGTGCCAAATTTGATGGCGCTGGCGCTGGAACGAACCCGGCAGCGGGAAATCTCCACATCGATGCACCCGCCCCCGGGATCGTCGGATTTGAGACAGATGCCGTCATCGGATCCATTTACATCGCAGTCGGTCACGAGCACTTTGGTGCAATCGGTGATGTCGATGCCGTCGTTGTTCCGGTATGCCGTGCTGTTCACGTGGATGCCTTTAATCACGAGGCCATCGCATTGGACGTAATCCTGCACCCAGTTGGCGGAATCCTTCATGGTCACGCCGATTACTCGCACGTTGCGGCATTTGCGAAACACAATCATTTTCACGCGGCCGCCGGGCCAGTTCAGGTGCATGGGGATCAGCGGATCGTTGATTTCGCCCGCCAAAATCCTGCGGATGATATCCTGCACCAATAGGCGGCCTTGACCATCAATTGTGCCGGAGCCTGAAATCGCAATGTCTTCCTGTCCTTCCGCCATCAGGAAGGCTTGCGATGCACGATCCCCTGGATAGTCCGGGAGCCACTCGCTGCCCAGCAACGTCGCGCCGGCCTCCAGGCGCAGTTCCACGTGGCTCTTCAATGCCAGACTGGCGCTCAAGAAAACTCCCGCCGGGAAATCCACCGTACCACCGCCGGCTTGATTCGCCGCGTCAATGGCCGATTGAATTGCGTGCGTATTAAAGGTTTTGCCGTCGCCGATGGCGCCGAATTTCTTCACGTCGAAAGTTCTGCCGGCATCAGCGGCAACGGAAATTGAATTGGCAAGAAGAATCCCCGCCCACAGCAAGACTGCTGTAATAAAGGCTCTCTTTGACATGGAGGTTCCTACTCCCATGGGGTTTGAGATCTCTGGTGCGTGGAGCACCGGGGTGAATCACTTGGATCTGGTCGCGATGGCAGACCACAAGCGGGGAGGCTGCCGCGCCACTTACCATGCCACCAGGCTGAACTGCATCTGCACCCTGCCCACGGCCACGATGTCATTTTCTTTGAGTTCGACCCTGGCCGTCAGCGGAAGGCCGTTGACAGAAACCTTTTTGATGGTGGGAGACAAGAGGTAAGCGGCGCCCTGCTTGTTGATCATGGCGGCGATCTTCGGTGCGAACCAACCCTTCAGCCGGATGGTGCACTGGTCGGATTTGCCGATCATCGCGGTCTTGGAAGTAAGCAGGAATTCCTTTGAGGCCGTCTTGCCCTTGAGTACCGTCAGCTTGCCCATGCGCGTGGCAACCGTTCCTGCTGCGGCCGCCTTGCCCCTGGCGAATGCTTCCTGCAGTTCCCGCCGCTTCTTCGTATCCAGCACCATGGTGCCCGTGAGCCTTACCTCTTCCTCTTCCACTTCCCGCGGCGGCGCGACGGGTTGCGGCTTAACTCCCGGGAGTTCTCGTGAGAAGCGGACGGTGTGCTTGCCCACGGTGATGACGTCGCCGTGGGTCAGCGGGGCCTGCGTAATCCGGACTCCATTAAGCAACGTGCCATTCAGACTGCCCAGGTCCTCAACGTAATAAACTCCGCCGTGGGAGAAGACCCGCGCGTGATGAAATGACACGGCCGGGTTGTCTATAAAAATGTCCATTTGCGGTGACCGCCCAATCGTCGCAGGGTTTTCACCAATCGGAAATTCTCTTATAACCGAATTCCCGAAGCCAAGTTTCAAAACGGGCATAGGGCACCTCGGGCAGGATTTAAGCCTATTCCAGATTCTTCCCTCATAACGGCCCATAGTATAAAGCATACAACCTCGTTCCGGAGAAGGTTGTTTCGGGTTGAGAGAGAGGGAAATTCGCAGCTTCCGACCCCATCCAGTGCGCCGGTTGGTTTGGCCCAGCGGCTTCCGAGGTCCGGGACCTCCCGGAAGCCTTGACTAGATTGTTCAAGTTTGGTTCTATTCAGGCGGTGATTTCAGCGGGAGGAGAATTTATGGATACCTTGGCTTTAAGCACGGAGTTACTTCGGGTTGTGGATGCGGCGGAAGCAGTTCTTGGGCGCGTCAGTGGAGAGGAAAGCAGAGCGCCAGTCCTGGCGGGCGGATGGTCACGCCGGCAAGTGATGGGCCACCTGATTGATTCCGCCTCGAACAATCATCAGAGGTTTGTGCGGGCGTCGCTCCAGGACTCTCTGGAGTTTCCCGGTTATGACCAGAATGGCTGGGCGCGCGTACAAGCAGATGAGGAAGCGGATTGGTCCTTGCTGGTCGCACTTTGGGCGAACTATAACCGGTATCTCGCGCACGTCATCGCTCATCTGCCGACCGCCAAGTTGGAGGTTCCGTGTCGAATTGGCGGCGACGAACCTGTAACCCTGAAATTCCTGGCGGAGGATTACCTGCGGCATTTGGTTCATCACCTCGGCCAAATCGGCGCCGTGCCGGTGGGGCAGAGTTTTGCGGGCTGAACCTGCTCCCTTCCCGGCCCGTAGGGAGAAACAGTATCCGGCAGAGCCTACATCTTCCACTCGGATTC
>JARLGN010000287.1 GCA_031292775.1 Acidobacteriota bacterium
AGCGCCAGGCCGATTTGGTAGGGGGAACATCTCGGCTAATTCAGCACCCTTAAAATTCCCTCTGCGCCCCTCAGGTTAGCACCAGACGATGGGAAAAATGCGTTTAGGCAGAGATTCAGGAAGCCAAGCTGATTCAGGCTTCCTCGCCTGGAGTGACTGCGATGGGCAATTACCTTAGCGGCCCGGGGTTTGCTCTCTTTCTTCCGGCCCTGGGAATCGCGCTTGTGTTGGTGGCGTTCATAGCCCCCTTTTTACGCGGCCGGAATCACCGACTGCGCCGCAATACCGAAGTGTTTTGGTTTTCCAGCCTCCACTTTTTCAATAGAGAACTTTCCGATTGCCGCGATCCTCAACAGATGGCGGACCAGTCTCTGCGTGGCGCTTTGGATATGCTCAATGCAGAGGAGGGATGCATCCTTTTGAACGAGGTGGCCGAGGAGGGAAAAGTCCACTTCAGCGTCCGCGGGGTTTCTCCCAAGGCAGCGGAGCGGCTTAGCCAGGACCCCATCCGACGCTACCTGCTTTCCAGCGGCGAGCGCTGGGGCGCGCTGATGGTCTTCCCCGACGTGCGCCGTTCCGATGTGGTGGCGGCGTGGCAGCGCGATCCTCCTTTCCATGAATTTCGCGAAGTAGTGAAAGGTGAGGGGCTGCGGACGTTGATTGTAGTCGGGCTGCAGGTTCGCGAAAAATCCTACGGTACTCTCGTCCTGGGCTTCCGTCCCTGCCGCAGTTTTGAACCGCAGGAACTCCGCGTGGCGCTGGCAATTGGCAACCAGGTGAGCGTGGCGGTTGAGAACTGGGTGCTGAACCGGGGGGCGGAGCGGCGCGATGAGGAGTTGAGAATCCTTCACCGGGTTGGTGAAGCTCTGCGTGCCACTTTCGACATGAACGCCCAAATTGAAATCCTCCGGCGTCAATTGACAGGATTGATGGGCGCAACAAACTTTGGTTTGGCCTTGCAGGACGCTCCGGAAGGCCCACTGGTGATGGTGGTGCCCTTTGAAGACAACGGGCCGCATGCCGCTGTTGAAGGTGGGCCGGCAAGCCCTTTGGCACATTACGTACAGCGGGTTCGCCAGCCGCTGTTGATACCGAGCGATGTGCAGGGAGCCGCGCGGCGATTGGGATTAACAGCCGTGAATCCCGGCTTCAAGACGTGGTGCGGCGTGCCCCTTCATTTCTCCGATGGATCCATGGGGGTGCTGGGCCTGGTTGACATGGAACGCGAGCACGCGGTTAACAAGACCCAGTTTGAGCTGGTGCAAGTACTGGCGCAAGAGGCTGCCGGGGCGGTGGAGAACGCCCGGCTCTTCAAGAAGGAGCAGCGGCGCGCCAGCCATCTTGCCCTGCTCAACGAATTGGGGCGCAAGGCCAGTTCGGTCTTGAACCCGCAGGAGTTGCTGCCCAGCCTTTGCCGGCAAATCCGTAATGCCTTCGGTTATGACCTTGCCCGCATCGAGATGCTGGACCCGGGGCGCGAGGAATTGGTGGTTGAGGCAGAGGCCGGTTACGGGCCGGAGTTGATTGGCCGGCGCATTCGGGTGGGAGAAGGCCTGGCGGGCGTGGCGGCCGACTCGGGGGAACCCGTCCTGGCAAACTCTTTGGCGAAGGAACCGCGCTACGTTGCGCTTCATCCGGGCGTGCGGTCGGCGCTCAGCCTTCCCCTGAAATACCGCGAGGGAATGATGGGAGTTTTGAGCCTGGAGAGCCGGCAGGCCCACGCCTTCTCGCAGCAGGATGTGTTGACCTTGCGAACCATGGCGGACCAGCTTGCCATTGCCCTGCACAACGCTCGCGCCTACCAGGTGGCACTGGAGCAGGCCATCACCGATGGTCTGACGGGTTTGAAAACTCATCGTTACTTCATGGAAGCGCTCGACGGTGAGTGGCGGCGTTCCACGCGCTCGGGCCATATGTTCTCCGTGATCATGATGGACCTGGACGGGTTCAAGCAGGTCAACGACCGGCACGGCCACTTGGAAGGTGATAAGGTCCTGACGGCGGTGGCCAATCTCCTCACCGACCGGGTGCGGCAATCGAACGTGGTGGCGCGTTATGGGGGCGATGAGTTTGCCATCATGATGCCGGAGACGCGCACCGGGCAGGCAGAGGTTCTGGCTGAGCGCTTGCGTGCAAGCATTGAAGCGGATGGCTACCTGGCCGCCCACGGCGTCACCGCCAGCTTCGGAATTTCCACCTTTCCCGTCCATGGCCCGACCCAGGAGGAAATCCTGCGCGTGGCGGATTCCGGGATGTACCTCGCCAAGCATCAGGATGGCAACCGCGTGCGGGTGGCATCCCTGAGCGTCGCATCGGCGCAGGCCGACTGGGATCGCCAGGTGCGTGAGGCCTACCTGGGCGTCAACATGAAGCGCATGTTCTCCACCGGGCCGGAAGCCTTCGAGCATTACCTTAAACAATTTCAACAGGATGTCATGATAAAAGGCAACGGTGAAGCTCCTTCATTGCTGGATGCTGTGACCGCGCTGGCGAATGCCGTCGATGCCAAGGACCATTACACGCAGGGCCATTCGCAGACCGTGTCCCGGCTTGCCGCCCAGATTGCCAAACAGATGGGCTTGGCCGATTCGTTGATTGAGGAAGTTCGCCTGGGTGGAATTCTCCACGATATCGGCAAGATCGGTGTCCCGGAATCAGTCCTCAACAAGCCCTCGCGTCTCACCTTTGACGAGTACGAGCTGATGAAGAGCCATCCGGTGTGGGGCGCGAAGATCCTGGAGCCGCTCAGGGTAAAAGCCATCGGGGGCATAGTGCGCCATCATCATGAAAATGTCGATGGCACGGGTTATCCCGACCGCTTAAAGGGCGAGAGGATTCCGCAGGGCGCTCGAATTATCACCGTTGCGGATTGCTTCGATACCATGATTTCCGAACGGGCTTACAAGACCGGACGCACCCTGAATGAGGCGATGGAAGAATTGCGCCGCTGCTCCGGGACGCAATTCGATCCCGATGTCGTGGAGGCTTTTGCGCGCACGCTGGAGGTTTGGGGTGACCCCCGCCGGCGCTCGACCATGGATGAAACAGTCATCAACTAGCAGGCAGAAGGCGGTAAGCAGAAGGCAGCAAGCGGCCCACCAACCATTCTCCTCAGAGCTGTTCCTATAGCGCTGAAAGCCCGACATACAATCTGCAGAATCAAAGCACACCTTAAGAGTGGTGGCTGACGGTTGCCTACTGCCGACTGCCTTCCGCCTTCTGCTTACTGCCTTCCGCACTGAACCTCGTGGGCCGGTAAGCTTCCAAAGGCCGTGACGTAGATCCTCTTAGAATCAAGTCCGCAATCACTTCGGCTGTTACCGGCGCCAGCAGAATGCCATTGCGGAAGTGGCCGGTGGCGAAGACCAAGTTTTCAATTTCCCCATAACCCAGAATCGGCAGATGGTCCGCAGTGTCGGGCCGCAGGCCAGCCCATGCGCGCAAAAAGCGGCACTCGTTCACCCGTGGCGCCAGGCGTACCGCGCCGGCAAGAAGGGAAAACAATCCTTTAGCTGTAACTGCCTTTTCAAATCCGGTGTGTTCCGAAGTCGTTCCCACCAGCAGGCGCCGTTCCGGGCGTGGCACCAGGTAGTGCATTCCGCGGCGCACCACGAACGGCAACTCCCGCTCGACCTCAAACTCCATCATCTGCCCGCG
>JARLGN010000288.1 GCA_031292775.1 Acidobacteriota bacterium
ACGCAGCCAATGAATTTCGCGCAATCTATCGTCCATATCCCTGTCTACTGTTTACAGTCAGCCGTCTACCGTCTTCTGTCAGCCTGCCACCACGGCGTAAAGCCGTATTCCCTCAAGATTCACGGTCACTTTTCGGCGTTTACCCCCTGCGGATTGAATCGAGACGGCGCGGGAGCCGTTCAAGTCCGGACTCTCCAAGGTTGCATGATCCAGGGCGGGAAGTCCGGTGCAATCCACTTCCAGGACCAAAGGTTCGCGAGCCGGTTCGGTGATGATCCGCTGAAGAATTTTCTGGCCGCGGCGTTCCTCAAGAGTGGGGTGGGGGACACCCTGCAAATCGGAGTTCAACAAATGTAGGCATAAGCGCTGGCCGTGCACGCGCAAGCGGGCTGACCATCCCTTGGGCCCGCTGATTTGACGCAGGCGCGGCGCAAGCTGTTCTTTACGAATCAGTTCTGCCAGGATTTCCGGTCCCGAATCAGGATCAATCACCAAGACCCGGTCCTGCACGGTTTTGTCTTCCTTAAGCATTTCCAGCAGAGACTTCGTGCGCGGCTCTGCATGTTCGTCGTGATCGCCCAGCGGCGGGACGATCCATAGCCGGCCGCCGTGGGTGGCGAAGTCCTTAATGACCTGGCAAATACGATCATTGAGGTGGGGGCATCCGTCGAGCACCAGCGGCAATTCAGTGGACAGCCTTGGAGTTGCGGCTTCCAAATCGCGCGTTGTCAGGAACTCGTAGCCCAAATTATTCTTCGTCAGGAATTCCGACCAGCGGCGAACGCGGTCCCAGCTATCACGTCCCTTCGCATCGCGCCACCCATTATCGCGGGAGGCACGGATAAAGGCCAGTTGAACGTCCAGAACGTCGCGCCCCGGAGCTTCCAGCATGTGGGTCATATCCCATTTGTTGTATGGGAGGATTAATTCGGCCTCTTCCTTCGCTCCCGGCGGGTCCACCGGCATGCGTCCCCATAACGTGGTGGCCCAGTTTCCGACGCCCCAGAAATGCGCGATGGCCCATCCCAGGTAGGCGCCGTCAGGAAAAGTAAAGTAGCTGATGGTGATGGCGGGAGCGCCCGCTTCCGATCTCGACCTGGCAATGCCCTTGTGCAGCATCGCTTCCGGTTCGATCCCCTGCCACTGGACCGATTTTGGCGAAAGCCCAACGTTTTCCATCGTGATCCAGTCCACGACGTTAACCCACTCTTCCGCCGACAAGCCCATGCCGTTCAATCTCGCGGGGCCGCTGCTGCTACAGCAGGTCATCAGAATTTTGTCCGGTCCAATGACTTCGCGAACCACTTTCAGATGGTCGGCGTTGGATTGGTAACGCAGGCGGACCCAATCGCGAAACGTCGGATTATTGTAGTTTCCCCAATCGTAAGGATGGCGGGAGGTGTCGCCCCAGAAATTACGGTCCGATAATGGCGGAAGTTCGCGCCCAAATTGCCGGTGGAATTTCTCCCGGCAGTATTGGCAGCCGCAGGTGGAAAACGATCCATAAAAGCCCATGTCATCCTGATGGATGCCGTCCAAGGGGACTTCTTTAAAGAGGCGCCGCAGATAGGCCTTATGCATTTCCATGAAGTTCGGGTTGTTGTGGCACAGGCATTCGCCGGCATAGAAATCGATATAGGTCGGTTCGCCCGAACCGATCAGGGTCTCACGCAGATCATTAAAGCGATATCCCGCGTAGCCGGCGTCCTTCGCTGCTACCGGATCGGGGTACAGGTTCACGCAATGCCGCTCATGCGTATGATATCCAAGGAGGTCGGCGGGCGTGTGGGGGCGGGCAATGACGTTGCAGGAGAAATGATCCATGAATTGAATATTGCGTTCATGAAGAGAGTTGGCAATATCCGCGAAATAGCCGTGGAGATTGGCGAAATTCGGGGCAAAGTCAAAGCGGTAGTGAAATCCGAAATTGATGGCGACGTCAATCTTTGCCGCGGCCATGGCATCGGCCCGGCGCTGAATCTTCTCGCGGATGGCGCGCGAGGGCCATTCCAGGTCGCCAATAGTGGACCACCAACTGATGACGCGGCGCGGATAAGGGTTCGGGTCGTGTGCCGTTGTCATTGTGTTCCGTGCCGCTTCCAATGCGACGGGGGAAAGCAGGTTCTCGCACTTCGCCCCCACCACGGCGGTCGCTGCCGTCTTCATAAAGTCACGACGGGTGGATCTGTTCCCGCCTTTTCGCGCTGATATCTCGTTCACAGGAGGCTCCGATCAGGTTAATTGTTTGCAGATACATGGCATTGCATGAAGATGATGAGCAAGCCTCAACCACCATGATATCCAAGGCTGGCGCGGCCATGACACGTTGCTGGAAGTCACAGGCCCCATTTCTCTCACGCTGCTGAATTACGGGGCGCCATTTGCCGTTGGTGCCTCTTTTTCTGGGCGTCGACGACGGCGATGGCGGCCATATTGACGATCTCTTCCACGGTGGCGCCGCGTTGCAACACGTGAACGGGCTTGGAAAGTCCCATGAGGATGGGCCCCAGGGATTCGGCGCCGCCAATGCGCATCATCATTTTGTAAGCGATGTTGGCTGCCCCCAGATCGGGGAAGATCAGCACGGTGGCGCCGCCTTTGAGTTGGGAAAAGGGGTACTCTTCCTCGATAATTTCCGGCACCAAGGCGGTGTCCGCCATCATTTCGCCATCCACCATCAGCTCGGGATTTTTTTCGAGCACCAGTTCTGTTGCCCGCCGCATCTTTTCGGCCAGGGGATGGTTAACGCTGCCGAAGTTGGAGAACGAGAGCATCGCTACGCGCGGCTCGATATTGAATTCTGTTGCCACTTCCGCCGCCAGCAGGGCAATTTCCGCCAAGTCCTCCGCGGTGGGATCAATGTTGACGTGGGTATCGGCAAAGAAATAGACGTCTTTCTTGGTGACGATCACAAAAACTGCGGCCACACGATGGACATCCGACCGGGTCCGGATAATTTGCAGCGCGGGCCGCATGGTGTCAGGGTAGTGCTGGTTTACACCCGCCAGGAAACCGTCTGCATCCCCCATGTGAACCATCATGGCGCCATAGAAATTGGGGTTCAGCAACTGCTCGTGAGCATCGGTTTGGGTCACGCCGCCGCGGCGGCGCAGGCGGTAGAATTCCTGTGCATACGCTTCAAAGCGGGGGGAATGCGTAGGGTCGACCACCTCGGGGCACACGTCCTCAAGCCCCAGTTCCTTGAGCCGATTGGCAATCACCATAGGGCGGCCGAGCAGGATGGGGTAGGCAATGCGCTCCTGGATAATCTGGTGGCTGGCGCGCAGCACCTTGTCGTGCTCACCCTCGGGAAAGACGATGCGTTTGGGAGCAGCTTGGGCGCGATGGCGCAAGTTCTGCATGACTCCGTAGGTGCGGCCGAGCCGCCGGGCCAGTTCATCACGATAAGTGGCAAGATCGACTTGGACCTGCGCCACACCGGTGCGCATGGCAGCTTCCGCCACCGCGGCGGAAACCCAGATCAGCACGCGCGGATCAAAGGGTTTGGGATTAATGTACTCCGGCCCAAATTGCAATCGGCCCAGGCCGTACGCCCGCAACACGGAATCGGGCACATCCTCTTTGGCCAGGGCGGCAATGGCGTGCGTGGCGGCCACTTTCATCTCTTCGTTAATGGCCCGCGCCCGTACGTCCAGTGCGCCGCGGAAGATACCGGGGAAGCCCAGGACATTGTTGACCTGATTGGGAAAGTCGGAACGCCCCGTGGCCACAATGGCGTCAGGCCGCGCGGCCTTGGCCTTTTCGTAACTGATTTCGGGAGTGGGATTCGCCAGCGCAAAAATAATCGGTTTCGCTGCCATAGGCTGGATCATTTCGGGGGTTATGCAATTGGCGGCCGAGAGCCCCACGAATACATCCGCACCTACCAGCGCTTCGGCAATGCGCCGCATGGGGGTCTTGATGGCAAAGCGCGAGTTGTAAGGATTCATGCCCTCGGTGCGGCCTTCGTAAATCACGCCGTGGATGTCGCACATGGTGATGTTTTCCTTGCGCACTCCCAGTCGTACATAGTGCAGGGCAGAGGCAAGACCTGCCGCGCCCGCACCACTGAATACGACGCGGACATCCTCAATTTTCTTGCCGACAATTTCGAGCGCGTTCAGCAGCGCCGCGCCGGAGATAATGGCCGTACCATGCTGGTCGTCGTGAAATGCCGGGATCGACATCGTCTGCCGCAGGGTTTCCTCAATGTAGAAGCACTCAGGTGCTTTGATATCCTCCAGGTTGATGCCGCCGCAAGTTGGCTCCAGGAGTTGGCAGAATTTGATGACATCGTCGGGATTCTGCGAGCCCACTTCCAGGTCGAAGACGTCGATATCGGCAAAGCGTTTGAAAAGCACAGCCTTGCCTTCCATTACCGGCTTGGAAGCGTGGGCGCCGATATTGCCAAGTCCCAGGACGGCCGTACCATTGGAAACCACCGCCACCAGGTTGCCTCGCGCGGTGTACTCGAATGACAGGCTTTGGTCCCTTTGGATTTCCTTGCAGGGCTCAGCCACACCGGGAGTGTAAGCCAAACTTAAATCCCATTGGGTGTGGCAAGGCTTGGTGGGGGTAACCTCGATTTTGCCCTTGCGGCCTTTCGAGTGATAATCCAAAGTGTCTTTGCGACGAATTTCCATGATTTGGTCCTTTTTGTCCGGGTTTCACGCAACCCCCGAACTGAATTTATCTAGCAGTTGGAGGGCCAGCGGGTGATGGAGCAGTACCGGATTTTCGACGTTGTCAAATAGGTTTGTCGATATGCCTAAAATGACCGATAACTGCGGCGGGGGTAGAGCGGGTTGCCCAGCCTGCCAACGCAATTATGGAAGATATTTAGGGCCCTTACTTCGAAGTCTCCGCCGTTCGTGAGGATGAAAAATGAAATCTATCCGAACCCTCCATCGCATCTCTGTACTGGCACTTCTCCCTGCATGGGGGATTTTAATGGCATGTTCTCCGGGCATGGCCGCCACCGCCGCTCCCGTTTTACTTGGAGTCGAATATCATCCCGGAGAGACGGTGCGCTACACTTTTTCTCTTAGGATGAATCTGACAACCCGGGTTGAGCCAAGCGTTTCCAGCGACGTGCTGCTGAGATTCACCCCGCGTAAGTATACGGTCGAAGGCGGGATTGTCGCAACGTTCGCTCCCGCCCAGCCCGGTGAACCCTTGCATGGGACCGTCCAATTCCAAGGACTCACGGTCAAGGATTGGACTTCCACCGCCAATGTTGCCGACTTAGAGGCGCGTCTGCGTCTGCTGGAATCCGCTCCGATAACCGTGTCCACGGCGGCCGACGGCAACCTCGCACTATCGGAAATGCCGTCTCATCCTCTCCAGGACCGTTATGTCCTCGATGTTGAGGATTTGCATTCCATTGCCCAAGCCCTGCTGATTTCACGGATTTCGAGTCAACCCCTTGCACCGGGGCAGCAGATTGAATCTGCGGATTTTCCCATACCCGGCATGGTGAAACCCGGCATGAAGTTGACGGTAGTAACTGACTACGTTACTGACATCCCCATCGCTCGCCACCCGAGCGCGGAATTGCGATTGACGATGAATGTCCCCAACCAATCCCACTCGGTGCCTTCCGATTCGGACACATCCAGGACATCCGAGAGATTTTTCGCTGCCGGGGTTTGGACGTACCTCCTCGACTTGGGTTCGCACCAAATCTGCTTCCTGCATAAGACCATACGGACTGAAACTGGTTACAGCGCCGAGAGCGGAGACAGCAATGTTGAGATACGGATTCCTAAGAATCTATTCACAGTGGACAGGGAATATGAGGTGACGGCAAGGCGGGTTGCGGCAACCGCGTCACCGGAGCTCGATGCAGACTTGACTACCTTTGAAAAATCTCTGCCTTCGACCCTCAGCACTGCTTCAACAGGTTCGGCAGCGACTCCAGCCGCGAGCCCCGGCGGAGGGGCTTCCCTCGGCGACATTGCGCGGCGGTTGCGCGCCGAACGCGCCGCACAGGGTACGCCTCAAATAGAAGCTACAGAACCCAAGGAAGCCACGGAGCCCAAGGAAGCTACGGTCCCGGGCAATGTCCTTGCCCCGGAAAGCATCCCGGCAGGTTTCAAACTGGAAACTTTTCCGGGCGGCACCATGACCGTGCACGTTCCTGTCGAGGTTTCAGAAATCAATCGGACGAGCAATCGCATAAACCTGCAAGGCTCCCTCGGTAACCCGCGGCCGATTATCGTCGTTGTCTTGCAGGAGACGGATCTTAACCCCGGCGAATCAAGCGACCACGCCTTGAATGATGTTGTCGCCGGGGTCCAGGCATCGCCAGGGATGCAGGTCCTCCACAGCGAGCGAAGAGAAATCCATGGGTTGCCCGGCCTGGTCATCGAGGAGCTTTACTCGCAGGGTGGCACGGCCACTCGCGGATTTCAATCCTGCGTGGTCTCGGCTGGTAGGGCATTCATGACGAGTTGTGGCGCCCAGCCGGAAGATTTTCCCAAGGTGGAATCTCCCTGCTGGAAGGTGGTCCAATCCATCCGAGGCAGGTAAAGCCCGCTGCCAGTGTAGCGTAGCGAAGCCACCCGCAACCTGCGCATGCCCATACGCAGAGCCATGCCAGTACTTGCCAAAGAGCATACAATGGCAACACTCTAGGTGCAAAACGCAAAAGTCAAAAGGCAAAAGTGAGAACCCCAAGCCTCCGCAATATCTCAGTAGGTCCCGGAGTTTCTGACCCCCTCACCCGTCCTGCCCCGGCTGATGAAATCGCCGGTTGCAGTCCACCCTCTCCCCCAAAGGGGCGAGGGGCCCGAAATTCCATGATCTCCGCCGAAAACAGGTTGGCTTAACCGACAGCGTGACAAAGAGCCCCAGCTTCCCCGCATTGCGAGCGTTGGTGCTGCACGTCAATTCCAACCTGACGCGATCTGTTTTGGACAAGACTGATCGCATGTCGTGCCGGCATCCTGCCGGCAAATGCCCCGATGGATCGGTGCGCTACATTGCCCATCCAATTGCTAGCCACCACCCTACCGGGCGCGATACACCTCGTGCCAACCTCCAGAGGGAATTACCGCTCCGATAATGGCGCCCACAATCCCACCGACCGCAGAAAGTGCCCCCATGACGTTACCGCGGGTGAAACCAAAGCAGCCTGAGGTGCAGCCTGCGGTTGCCGCGCCGATTCCTGCCCCGGCGCCCGCCCCGATCCCCGCGCCGATCAGCGCGTTCCGCATGCGGTGCGGTTTGCCTTTGGAGGAAACCCGGGCGACACTCTGCCGGCTGATGTTTTTTTCGTCCGTCGCCGTCGCCACGACGATGGCCTCATCGGTCACGCTGCGGAAGTCGCCGCGGTTCGATTTGGCGTCGTTCTCCACAACCTCAACTTCCTGGCCGGCCGACAGTTGTTTTAGCTTGTCCCAATTGGCCTGATTTTTGTCGTCATCGCCGAGTGTGGGACGGGTTGCAATCCCCAACGCGAGAACCACGAGCCCAAGGCACAGACTACTTTTGACTAGATTCATTCGAAACCTCCTTGAAGGTGGTTTGGCTGCCCCTTTTTGGGATGTGGCCCGAAAATGAAAACCCTGCACTGGAATTTGTTTCGACGCCGGTATGCGGCCCCAATAACAAGTCCGATCGCTTCGGGCTGGCGATTTGGGCACTCTGCTGCATGCCCCGTTAGCGCGCGCGATAAACCTCGTGCCAACCGCCGGTAGGGAGTGCGGCCCCGATGCCCGCGCCGGCCAGCGCGCCAATCGCCCCGCATACCGCTGCCAGCTTGCCCTGACTAGCGGCCAACAAGATGTTGCCCGTCTGCGTATGTGACGCGGCACCGATTCCCGCACCAGCGCCGGCCCCGATCCCCGCGCCGATCAGGGCGTTTCGTTTGCGGTGCCCTCTGCCTTTGGTAGAAACTCGAACCACGCTCTGCCGGTCTATGGTCTGTTCACCGCCTGCCTGATTCACCACAATTGCCTCGTCGTTCACGCTGCGGAAGGTGCCTTGAGTGGATTTGGCGCCGTTCTGCACCACCTGAATTTGCTGGCCGGCTGACAATTTCTTCAGCCTGTCCCAGGCGGCTTGATTTTGATTGTCATCCCCGCGTGCGGACCTGGCCGCCATCCCCAACGAGAGAAACAGGAGCCCGAGACACACCATATCTATTCCACGCCTCATTCGAAGCCTCCATGATGGAAGTTTGGCCGCCCGTAATTGAAATTGGCCCAAAGGGGGGAAAGGAGTCCGGCGGAAGTTCCGGTCCGGACTTGTGTCTACGCGAGAACCATACGCTCGACGCCTTGACGCGTCAAGC
>JARLGN010000289.1 GCA_031292775.1 Acidobacteriota bacterium
CTGAAGGGTGTCCGCAGAGGTAGGGGCGGAGGGGTCTGGTGGAGACCAAGGTTCGCTTGGCGCCCCCGCCACAAATGTTCCCTTCCCCGGGCTACGAACCAGTGTCCCTGCTTCCACCAGGAACTCAATCGCCTGGCGAACGGTGGTCCGCGAAGTGCCAAACTTCTCCGCCAACTGGCGCTCGGCGGGAAGCTTTGATCCCCGCAGGAATGTCCCCTGATTGATCTCGGCAAGCAGAAGGTGGCGAAGCTGTTCCCTAACAGGTTCCGGGGCACGGGTCAAAAGTGTATGAGATTTATACCGCACTAGACCATTCTCTTCAAAGGCATACGCTCTGTCAACCCTTAGTTTTGCAGGAATTATTTGTCCTTGACTGGACCAAAGCCGTCAAACATAATGACCGCGATAGACCAACTGTCAATCTCTGCCCCGAGGTAACCTCATGGAAGACCGACCGCTCTGCCGGCTCGACGGAAAAGTCGCTCTGATCACAGGCTCAGGCGGCGGTATTGGGGAAGCGACAGCAAGGCTATTTGCCCAACAAGGCGCGAGCGTGGTGGTGTTCGACAGGGACGGCGCCGGTGCGAAAGAGGTGGCCAGTTCCCTTCGCGCCACCGGTGGAAAAGCCGTTGCCGTTACCGGGGATGTTCGGGACGTCGAATGCATCAAAGACACGGTCGATCGGACTGATGGCGAGTTCGGGGGCATCCACATTTTGGTCAACAACGCCGGCATATATCCCCGTTCCTCGCTCACTGAGATGTCAGACCAGCAATGGAACGATGTTCTCGACATCAATCTGAAGGGCGTATTTAACTTCTCGCGCGCGGTGGCGCCGCAAATGATCAAACGGCGCTCGGGAAAGATCATCAATATTTCCTCCGTGAACGTCCACGTAGGTGCCACCAACTTCTCCCACTACATCGCTTCCAAAAGTGGCATTATCGGTTTCACCCGCGCGCTGGCCCGCGAACTCGGCGACCACAACATTCACGTCAATGCCATCACTCCCGGGGCCGTACAAACTGAAGCGGAAAAGCTCCTCGTCGCGCAGCAGGGCCAGGCCGGTCTGGATGCCGTGGCCGGTATCGTGGCCCGGCAATGCCTGAAGCGTCGCATTCTGCCTCCGGAAGTCGCGGCCGTTTGCCTGTTCCTCGCCTCAGATCTGTCTGATTCGATGACGGGCCAAACCCTCAACGCGGATTGCGGAAACGCGCTGTATTAAGGAATAGTCCGGAGTCCGCGGTCCGAAGTCCGAAGCTGGACCGCAGGCGGACATCAAACTGTGATCTTCAGACTTCGGACTTCGAACTGATTTCATATGAATTCTCCTCTTGGCGGCATCGCGCTCATTCTTGTTGCGGGGGCAATTGGCGGCACGGTTCTGGCACCCATGAAGTTGGTTCGCACGTGGAAGTGGGACCATGCGTGGATGTTCTACGTTTGCTGTGCCTACTTCATGTTTCCCTGGCTGGTGGCCTTTCTCACTGTCCCCCATTTGCTCGCGGTTTACCCGCTGGCGGGGTGGAAAACCGTACTCATCACGGCATCGTTCGGGATGTTTTGGGGACTTTCCCTGGCGCTTTACGGCATCGCATTTGACATCGTGGGCATGTCATTGACCAACGGGATCATTCTGGGATCGTCGGTGGCCCTGGGCTCGCTCCTTCCATTGTTATTTGTGCCTGCCTCGAAGCGGGGGTTGGGCCATTCACTGGAAATCACCGCCGCTGACGCCATCATGCTCACCGGCGTTCTCATGTGTACTTTTGCCGGTGACATGCGGGAGAAGATTCAATCCCATGCGATGACGCGTGCACGCGACCCGCGATTCCGCAAAGGCCTCGCGCTTTGCATCCTCGCCGGAGTCATGTCCACCTCTTTCAACCTGGCGCTGGTGAAGGGCCAGCCCATCGCTCTCATTGCCCAGAAGATGGGCGCGAATCCACTCTATGCGTCCAACGCGATATGGAGCCTTTCCGTGGCCACGGGGGCGATTCCCAGTATCCTGCTGGCGGCGCGCAAAATCACCCGCACCCGCGCCTGGCGTGGGTTTTGGGAAGGTCGGGCCTTTATGAATGGGGCTCTCTGTCTTTTCATGGGCGGATTGTGGATTACCGGCACGGTGCTCTATGGCTCCTCCGTGAAAATTCTCGGGACTTACGGCGCCGTAATCGGATGGCCCGTTTACATGTCAGTGATGATCATTGCCAGCACGTTTTGGGGCTGGCTTGCGAATGAATGGAAGCATGTGACAGGGCTTCCGGTGGTTCTCTTGCTGGGCGGAATCGCCGTCCAAATTCTGGCCATGGTGCTGCTTGGGAGGTTCCAGTGATGCGCATTGGAGTTTTGGGCGTCCATCAGGAGTGCAATACTTTTTCCCCCATCCCAACCACCCTCGACGATTTCCATCTGCGCCTGGGTCAGGACCTTGTCGACCATTGGCGAGGCACGCGCACCGAGATCGGCGGCTTCATCGACATCCTGAAGCGGCCGGACGTGGAGATTGTGCCGATCCTGGCGGGCTGGGCCATTACCAAGGGACGCATTCTGGAACTTGAATTCGCGCGGATGAAACAGATGCTTGCCGATTCACTGCGCGCGGCCGTGCCCTTGGACGGTATGTTGGTGGCCCTGCACGGCGCCATGTGTGCCGAAGGCGCCGACGACGCCGAGGGCGCGCTGCTGGAAGTCATCCGTGAAATCGTGGGGCCTTCCCTTCCCCTCTGCCTGACCCTTGACCTTCATGCCAACGTCACCGAGCAGATGTGCCGGCTGGCTGGCGGCGTGATTGGATACCGAACCTACCCGCACATCGATTTGTACGAAACCGCAACCGCTGCGGGCGAGATGTTATTGCGAATCCTCGCGGGTGAACCGCGCCCGCGCACCGTAATGCAGAAAGTTCCCATGATTGTTCCCGGCGAGAATATGCAGACGGCCTACGGTCCGTTTGCAGAAGTCTGGAGTTACGCCAAGTCGCTGCAAACTCCGGATGTCGAGTCTTATTCCATCTTCGGGGTCCAGGCATGGCTGGACATCCAGGAGATGGGCGGCACGGTCTTGGCTGTGACCCATACCGACGAGGCCAAGGCCCGCGAATTCTGCCGGTTGGTGGCAAAACGCTTCTGGGACCTCAGGAAAGAATTCGAAGTCCGTTTCCCGCCGCCGGCCACGGCAATCAAGGAGGCGCTGGAAACAGCCGGGCAGCCCATCGTCCTCTCGGAATCTTCCGACAGCCCCACCGCCGGTTCCCCCGGCGACAGTGCTGACATGCTGCGCGCGCTTCTGGACGGCGCTCCCGGCGCGCCTGCCACTTTGTGGCTGCGGGATGAAGCCGCCGTGGAGCGCGCCGAGCAAGCCGGAGTTGGAGCCAAGGTTAAGGTCTCCCTGGGCGGCGCCTACGATAAGATCAACCGGCGTCCCGTTACTGTGGACGCCGAGGTGCTGCGCTTTTCGGATGGAGATTTTGTGATGACCGGCTCGCAATACAGCGGCATGAAAACCTCGATGGGCCGTGCCGTCGTGCTGCAGGTTGGCGCCGTCACCGTACTGGTTTCAAAACTCCCCGCAATAAATATCGACCCGCAACTCTTCCGCAGTCAGGGCATCGAACCGCGGGACAAGAAGATCGTGGTAGTAAAATCCGCCACCGCCTTCCGCGCGGAGTACAAACCCTTCGCCGCCAGGATCATCATGGTTGGTACGCCCGGCGTCAGCACCTCGAACATCCGCGCTATCCCGTTCCAACACGTTTCAAGGCCCGTTTATCCCCTGGATGAACTGGAGTTCAATCCCTAACCTGGCGATGACTTTTCATTGCCAATCCTGCGTTGTCTCCGCATCTTTTGGATGGCCTGCGCCAATTCGCCGGGAGAGTGTATTTTGAAAACGGTTCCCTGGCGGGCTTTGGTGAGGTATTCAATCGAGTCCGCGAATTCCCGACCGCCGCGCCATTGGGGAAAGTATTCAAAATAGACGAACCGCGGACTCGCGGTCTCACTCGACTTCAACATCTCTTGCGGCACCTTGCTATCCCAGAGGGTTGCCGGCCCCAGAAAGATGACCACATCCGACCGGTCCTGGGCAGCCACTTCCTGATTGCTGAGCCGAGCTATAAGATCCATCCAGCCCAGCCGGTTTTGCAAGGTGTGCGCGGAGATGGTTCCCAATTCGAGATCTCCGATGGCCTTCGAGAGCTGGAGAAAGCCGGACGCATCAAAATGGTCCTGCCGGAAAACCTCGCGCTGTTGCTGCAGGTTAAACGCGATCAGCCGCACGGCTGCGCATGGGGTTTGCTGCAGTACCGACGAGAGTGCAGACATCAGGAATGAACGGTCCCAGGCGCGCATCTTGAAGACATACGGGTTGATGGGCGCGACATCCATAAGGACAGTTACCCTGATTCCCGTCCCACCAGGTTCCAACTTCCCGTCCCAGGGCAAAAGTTGTATGGGTCGGACCGTGTGGGCCGGGATCGCCTCCGGCACTTCCTGCTGGCCACGACTGCGAACAGCGGTAATGCTCCAGCTCTTTTGATATGACCGGCCGAGATCGTCCACAGTTAAGACGGTAACTTGATAGGTGCCTTCGCCAACCGAAAATCCGCCGCTGCATTCAATCTGGTTCCCTCCGACGTTTCCTTTCGGCGGAAACGCCGGCAACTTGATAACTTCGCCGAAGAAGACGGGC
>JARLGN010000037.1 GCA_031292775.1 Acidobacteriota bacterium
CGCAGCGACCTGAAAGTAGCGATGATTGCCACCGAGGACATTGGCGCAGCGGCGGCAGACGCTTTGCTGAAACTCAACTTTACCGGAAAACAGGCGCGCGAACTCCTTGGGCAGCGCGACTTGACTTACGTGCAGGCAGCGGCCGTCATCGGCAAGGCAATTGGCAAGCCCGACCTCGGCTATATGCAACTCGGGCCGGCGCAAATCAAACCCGCCCTGCTCCAGATCGGCATGTCATCCAACATGGCTGACCTTCTGCTGGAAATGACCGATGCCATGAACTCGGGATACATGGCGCCACTTGAACCTCGCTCGGCACAGAACACCACGCCCACTCCGTTTGAGACCTTCGTCGCGGAACAATTTGTGCCGCAATTCACGGGAAAAGCCGTCAGCGCGTAAACGATGTAGCACAGGCACTCCTGCCTGTGTCATCAAATGAAGCCGTCAATCTAAGGCCACAGGCCGGAGTGCCTGTGCTACCTCCCACCAAAAAAAACGCGGCGGCCGAAGCCGCCGCGTTTAATTTCAGTAAATGAAACTACTTAGAACCTTACGAACATTCCGATCTGGATTTGCCGGGTGGAAAAGATGAAGTTGCTGTTAGCGCTGGAATAGGTTCCAAACGCCGTGTTGATGTTCAGGCAGGGTGCGGCTGCGCTGCAAGTTTGCAGGGTACCCGCAGTGTCCGTAATCGTGCCACTGGTCGTAACGCTGTAGCCGGTGCTGTTTACGCCCGTGGCGTTGAAGTGGCTGAACAGGTTAAATACTTCGCCCATCAGTTCCACCTTGACTTTTTCCTTGACGGGAACCGTCTTGGAGAGGCGTAGATCCAGGTTCTCCGTGCCACGCATCATGAAGCCATTGCGTCCACCGAGGCGGAAGGCGCCATCCGAGCCGTTAATTCCGCCGCCAGAGGCCGCCGCTCCCGGGGCTGTTCCGCTGGTTCCTAACGAATAGTCCAAGCCTGACTGCGCCTGGAAGATGGGGGCCAACTGCCAATCGTTGGCAAGATATTTCATTGGGCCCTTTACATGCCAGGGCGCGGTGAGGACCATGTGCGCAACAAAGCGACTCGGAACATTGTTGTTGGAGTTGCCATATTCACCGCCCACATTGTTGGGGGCAAACATAGTATAACCACTGCTGGCCGTGATCGTGGTGTTGGCAGTGGGGTTTTGGTCCAATGCATGCGACCAGGTGTAATTGGCGTTGAATTGAATGGAATGGCTGAACCGGTGATTCACCGCCAGGACCAGGGCATTGTAATTGGAATTGACGCCGAAGATGTCGATCATCTGGTTGAAATTGGCGTTGGGCCGGTGGTTGAAGAGCGTGGTGCTGAACGTCGGGTTTTGGAGCGACCCACCCTTGGCTACCGCGTACGTGATGGTCTTGATCCCGGCAGAGCAGTCCGTGACCGTCGCGGAGGTGGAGGAGCAGAGGTTGTCGTCGGTATATTGGGGCAGGAAGTGTCCAAAGGCCCCCATGTAACTTAGGGAGAAGACCGTATTCCAGCCCAAGTCCCGCTCGACCGAGAGGTCTACCTCGTCGATTTGCGGGTTCTTGTAATTCGGGTTCAAGTACATCGCCGAAGGTTTAGCAGCGCCGCTGGTGGGCTGAGTGGGGATGACCTCGGGGAAATTAGGTCCGCCGGCGGCAGCGCTGGTGAAGCTATACCCTGGCTGGCCCCCTAAACCACTCTGGGTCAGGAGACTGAAGATGGTGCCATTGATGATTCGGCCGTAGTACATGCCGGCGCCACCGCGCACGGACGTTTTGCCATTGCCGAAGACATCCCAGGCAAAGCCCAGCCGCGGACCAAAATCCTTCTTTGTGGCAGGGAATGTCGTGGTCTGAGATACGGCACTATTGGGGAAAATCGGACTGGGCAGCGTCTCGGCTTCCCACCGCAGGCCCAAGGAAAGGGTGAAGCGCGGCTTAATCTTCCAGTCATCCTGCACGAACATTGCGATGTCGTTGGTGGCAAAGGTAAACCCAAGAGGGCCGAAACCCTGCGCAAAACTGGAATAATGCGAAGTGCAGGGAACGGAGGTGTTACCCGTGGCGCACACAGGCGCGTAGAGATCCTCCAGGTAATTGGAAACACTGCTGTACCCGTACTGGCCGTTCTGCTGATAGATATCCAGGATCTTGTCCTTGACGTGGCTGAAGTCCCCGCCAAACTTGACGATGTGATTTCCATGGGTCCAGTTCACCGTGTCGGCGATCTGGGTCCGCATTTCATCGGGGTAGGCAATGCGAGTATCGTAATACGGCGCCCCAAAGTTGAACCCATTGGTCAGGGTGACATATGTTGGCAGACCAAAGGGATTCGTGTAATTGGCCCATGACGGATACGCGGGGTTGGTGGTGCTGGTTTTGAAAAGGGTGTTTATTTCATACGCGTTGGGGGGAGGAGCGGTTTCAAACTCAAAGTCGCGACCGACTTGGAAGCGGACCTCGTTCGCGATCGTGGGGGTGAAGATGGAAATCAGTTTGCCGACGCCCCAGGTGTCCTGAACGTAGTCATTTCCAAATGCCGAGCCGTTGCTGTAAGTATTGGTGACCTGTGTCTGCACGCCGTACGGTGAAGCCCAGCGCGTGCGATTGGCCTCAAGGGAAAGGCGATGCTTGGGGTTGATCGTCCAATCAACCTTGGGGAAGAAAATGTTCTGCTTTCCCGTGCGGGCGTTGGGGCCCAGGTTGGTGGTCAGGTTCGCCAATCCGGCAAGATAATTGTTATATCCGGTGGTATAGGATGCAGCGCCCGGCGCTACGATCCCCGCAATCGTGCACGAGCCCAGGGTGGAGTTATAGACGTTGGAGCTGTTGCCGACGCCGGCACCCGCTAACGAGGCCGCAGTGACCCCGGAGAGCGCACCACTGGCGCTGCACGCGCCTCCATACTGAGAAAGCTGGGCAGGGGTCAAGGGCGTTGTAAAGAAGGTAGTGGGGCTGCTTGCGGTGGGGATGCCGGGGAAATTCCGGAAGTACCCGTCGTAAGCAAAGAAGAAGAACAACTTGTCTTTCTTGATAGGCCCGCCCACGGCAAAGCCCCACATGTCCCAATAATCCTTAGGTTTGAGAGGGAGGGACGTGTAGACGCCCGGCGAGGTCTGCTCTGTAAGGGTGGCGAAGGGATTGCGCGCAGCCCAGCCGTTTTCGCGATTCTTGAAGAAAATGTCCCCGTGAAAACGGTTGGTTCCGCTCTTGGTTACAGTGTTGATGACGCCGCCGGCGGCCCGGCCATACTCGGCGGAGTAGTTCGAAGTGTTAACCTGAAACTCCTGAATAGCCGTCTGGCTGCTGGAATAACTAAGGCGGGTGCGGCCGCGCTCTTCGGAAAAGAACGCTTGATTGTTGTCCGCGCCGTCGATGGTGTTGTTATTGGCTATGCCGGCCATTCCGCGAAAGCTCAGCAGGCCGAATCCATCATAGTTGGTGACTACGCCCGGAGTCAGCAGGGCGAAATTGGACCAGCGTGGCCGCTGAATCGGCAAATTGGTGATAGCGGTCTGGTTCAGTGTGTGGGCAAAGTCCGCCGAGGTCGTATTAACCTGCGAGGCCACACCGGATACCGTTACCGTCTGCGCCGTCGAGCCCAGCGTCATGTGGGGCAGTACCGTGGTAACGCTGCCCACCGTAACGGTGACCTGCTCGCCCCTAAACGTCTGGAAACCCTTGGCGGCAACCGTTACGGTATAAACCGCGGGCGCCAGGTGGAGCAGGATATAGTTGCCGGAAGCATCCGACGTTACCATCTGCTCGCCATTGGTACCGTTATTGTGGGCGGTGACCGACGCACCCGGAATCACAGCGCCACTCTGGTCATAAACCGTGCCGCCGATGGCGCCGTCTGTGGTGGACTGGGCCCATGCGGTCGAGACCAAGCTGGCGCTCAGTGTCAAGGCCGCAACGGCCAGAAGCAAATTTATGAACCACTTGTAGGAAATTTTCTTTTTCATGCCCTCAATGCTCCTTTTCGGTCTGAGTTTGACCGGGATCCCCTCCCGGGATGAACCCGCATCACCTCTTTAACTCGTATCCTATACGTGAATATGACCTTCCGCCCCCGCAAGCCGAAACGGCATCATGGTTTGCGGAATGATCTGGAGCCGGTATTTTCGCTCGCGATTTTCCCTGCAAGTTTCGCCTTTGCGCGTCAAAATCCGGACCGTAATTTGTTAAGATTTGCGCTCTCGCCCATCAAATCTGGTTGTATTTCTCAACGCAGTACTTGTGTCTTCATGGATCACCCAAATACTCGCAAACTTACGCCCAAACTTCCGAAAATCAGGTGCCGCTGTAAGTGCCTGAAACCGAATAAGTCATGCGCCACTAACCCATCGAGACTCATTCATACTATGAGATAACGTAGGAAGATTCCCGTTCTCCATATCTTGGAATACGAAGGCGAAGCCAGCGTTACGTGAGTGTTTTTTCTTCATTTCAGGAATGCACTGGTTCGAGCTCAGAGCGATGAGAAGGGATCGAATCAAGTTCCACGCGAGGTAACTGACATTATGTCGTGACGCACAAAGACCCTCCCGCTCCTCAGGGCGCATCCTGAAATCAACAGACGAACCCACTGCCGAAGGCACTACGCCGAGGCCGATAAATACACTTTATGGCGCTTACAACAACATCTTTAGGTGCGCAGGAAGACTCTACCGCGGGGGGTTTTACTACGAATAGAGATAAAAGTAAAGACAGCGTCCGCGAGCAGGCCCGGGAGTGACGGAGTTAGCTATTTATCGAGGCCAGTGTTATGCGGAAGGCAGCAGGCAGCAAGCGCCACCGGCGGGGGGCCGGATTGAAGAGTCTGTAACTTGGAGCAAGTCACACGTAGGTGGGCGGGCTTTGCGACCCCCTCACCCCCGACCCCTCTCCCCCAAAGGGGCGAGGGGAGAGGTAATTTAAATTTACTTCCCTCGCCCCCTTGGGGGAGAGGCGTGGCCCGCAACCGGCGCTTTCACCAGTCCGTCAGCCGACGGAGGCGGGTGAGGGGGTCAATACCCAAGTGGAAGGAGTCACAGGCCAGGAGGATGCGCCCTGTCAGGCCATGATTGGGCAACCGGTTTGGTTCTTCCGCTACACAACCCGCTCGCAGAGCATCACTTTTTCGGCGTTGTCGATTTCGCGCAAGCGAACTTCAATGACTTCGATGTCGGAGGTTTGAATAACCCGCCCCACATAGTTGGCCTGAATGGGCAACTCGCGATGGCCGCGGTCAATCAGGACGCACAGATCCACCTGCCGCGGCCGTCCGTGATCGAGCAGCGCATCCAGAGCGGCACGAGTAGTACGGCCCGTGTAGAGGACGTCATCCACCAAAATTACCGTCTTCGCCTCCACGGTATATGCCGAGGGCACTTCCTGCACCACGGGCGTTTGCGCTACAGTCGAGAGGTCATCGCGGTAAAAGGTGATGTCGAGGGTCTCCACTGCGGGCGCCGTCTTTTCAATTTCCTTCATCTTGGTGGCCAACCGCTCCGCCAGAGGGACTCCGCGCCGGCGGATTCCTACGAGGACAACTCCCGCCAGACCGTTGTTGCGCTCCAGAATTTCGTTCGCCAGCCGCACCAGGGTGCGGTCAATTTCCGAAGCCGACATCAACTGCGACTTCTCACGGACCTCTGCAACCTTGGGTTTAACGTTCGCATTTTCCATAGCAATCTCGGGATACGGGAATCGGGACTCGGGACACGGCACGACAAAAAATAATAGTTGATTAGGGGTAAAGCTTAAAGGGTAAAGTTTAAAGGGGGAAGGGTAAAGGATAAAGTGGCGCCGAAGTTCAGGTCGGCATAGGCTTTAACCTTTATACTTTACCCTTCATCCTTACTTTTTAGCCTTTACCCTTTAAACTTTACCCTTCAATTCCGCCGCGCGCCGCGGCCAATTTCGCATCAATCTCAGTGATTTTGTTGAACTCTTCATCCCAAAAGGATTGGGATTTCATGCCTTCCAAGTAGGACAGGGAATAGCCGAAATTGGTCCAAACGTCCTGCTTGTAGCCAAAGAGCCGCTCTTTCTGTTCCTGGGGACGTACGTCCAGGATATCGTCCGCACTCCCGGCGCGGAAAACTTCATCGAAGCGCTTGTCAATAACGCCAAGGGGAATTGGCCCGCAGCGCCGTTCCAGGTCCGCGAGCACGGAGGGGTAGCGGTCAAACCCGTCGGTGGCAATGGTCACTACGTTGTCATCCGGGCCGAGATTCAGGAAGCGCGCCATGCGGATTGAGCCGAGAATGTTGCAGATGCCTGAAACACCGAACAATCCATGGAAGCATTCAAGCGATCCCGCCGGCAAACCGAGGAACGGTTCGATGTCGTGCTGCCGGCGCTCAAGCAGCTCCAGTCCCATCACGCAATCATCATCGTGGATCAGGACCACGTAATCGGTGGTCAAGACGTTGTGGATCAGCGTCACCATTTTGTCGCCGATGCCTTCAATGCGATGCGTCCCACGCCCATCATTGAACAGCGTGGAGCACTCGCGAGGTTCAAGCGCCGCCACAAGGCATTCCGGGAAGGCGGCCTTGATTTCGTCGCCCGCGGCCAGCGTTCCGGCGGATCCCGGAGCGGCGGCAAACAGCGCGACACGGCCATTTCCATAAGGCTTTGCTGCTTCCAGGGCGCTGCGTCCGGTAACGTAGCGATGGAACCGGTAATTGGGCAGCAGCTCAAATTGCGCCAGAACTTTATTGCGCGGGTCTTGGAGATAATGCTGAGTCCGTTCCAGCACCAGGATGACGTCACTCTCCGAGCCGGGCGTGAGGTCAAGCTGCCCGCCATAGTGGCGAATGCGCTGGTAGCGTTCCGCGCTCATCCCTTCCGGCATGATCACGATGGCGGGGTACCCCTTGAGGCGGGAAACATACGCCACGCCAATGCCGAAATTCCCCGTGGAAGGGCCAATCGTGGTGTTTTTGCCGGGCTCAATCTCCCCCGCCAATTCACCTTCCATCAGCGTGGAGTAGGCGGGCCCCACCTTGTGGCTTCCGGAAGGGAAGAAGTGCCCCACCAGGACCACAATGTTGGCTTTAACGCCCGTCAACTCTTTGGGCAGAACGACGTGGCGAATGCCATGGTCAGGCGCGCGCCAGGTAATGTTGAAGAGGTTGGCGGGATTGAGTTCGTCGCCTCGCGCCGCCTCAGCTTTGTCCCTCAGGGCGGCTGGCAGTATCGCGGGGTCGAGCATTTCCGCGTAGGTGGGGCCGGGAATGAAAGTGGACATGTGACTCCTCATGGGCGATCGCACCGCAGAGGCGCGGAGACGCGGAGGAAAATAGCGTAGTGCAGACCTCAAATGCAGAGGTCTGCATTGCAATACCGTATATTCTTGTCTTTTTAGCAAACATTCTTGTGCCCTTGTTGAGAGTGGAAGGTAGAGAACAGAGACCCCTCATCCGCTTCGTACCTCAGCACCTTCTCCCCTGGGAGAAGGTTGGTAACTAAACCGCCCTCTCCGAGGGGAGAGGATGGCCGAGGGACGAGGTCGGGTGAGGGGTCTCTTCGTCCGGCCACGAAGATTTGGTTGTGGCTCCGCCGCGCTGCGCTACACTTGCCCGTTTTACCGCGTGGCGGCGCTGCAACCAACAGAGCGTATCGCTTCTTACTTTTGAATTTTGCCTTTTGCACTTTGCCTTTTGACTTGCCCTTCCTCTGCGTCTCCGCGCCTCTGCGGTAAAAAGATCAAGAGCTTAGAATCTGTTCCACAATGATCGAGCGCAGCTCGCGGCTTTTGCTGCCACTTCGCGCTCGTTCACGGTAACACACTCTTTTCGGCGCAAAACGAATCGCCCGTTGACGATCAGGGAATCCACCGGCGCATTCGCAATTCCGAACAGAAAATGCCCGAACAGGTTGCTGCTGTCGAGAGGCGTCGGCGGAAAATAATCCACCAGAAGCAGATCCGCCCGGGCACCTGATTCGATGCGGCCGATTTCCCATCCCCAAATCCTGCGGGCGATGGTGCGATTGTTGAGCAGAGCGGCGGCGTAAGCTTCCGCATAAGCCACGCGCGGGTCGCCCTCCCGCGCCTTCTGCATATGGAAAGCCGCCTTAAACTCTTCCCACATGCGCGGCGTGTACCCGTCGGAGCCCAATCCCACCATCACGCCTAGGCGGAACATTTCGAGCAGCGGTGCCGTGCCCACCGCGTTATTGCAGTTCGATTGGGGGTTGTGCACCACATTGATCTGATCCCGGGCAAGAGCCTTGATGTCAGCGGCGTTCACATGGACGCAATGTGCCGCAAGCGAGCGGTCGTCGAGAATGCCCAGACCCCGCAAGCGCATGACCGGAGATTTGTGGAAACGACGCCGGGCGTCATCCACGTCGCAGCGGTCTTCTGCAACGTGGATATGAAACCC
>JARLGN010000290.1 GCA_031292775.1 Acidobacteriota bacterium
ATATTTCGACTTGCGACCGCTGCCCTAGCGCGGCCTTGATCGTCAGGGGAATGAGGTGTGCTTCCGGATCGTGGGATTCTCCCAATTCGCCATCAGGATCCGCTCCCGCCGCGTTGAAATATCGCAATGCGACCCATTTTATCCCATACGCGTTTCCGTACCACTGAAGGACACGTTCCATCGCCAGCTTGGTTTCGCCGTAAGGGTTGATCGGCAGCTTGGGATGATCCTCGGGGATCGGCACCTGCTGAGGATTACCGTAGGTTGCCGCGGAGGAGGAGAAAACGATGCGTTTCACTCCGGCCACCAGCATGGAATCCAACAGGCGTAGCGTGTTGACGACATTATTCCAATAATACTTCCTGGGTTCCTTGACGGATTCACCGACCATCAAACTCGCGGCAAAATGCAGCACCGCTTCCACGCGCTCCTTTTCCAGGAACTGGGGAAGCAATTCCGTATCGGCAAGATCCCACTCCAGCAGAGGCCCCCACTTCACTGCCCAGCGATGCCCGGTGCTGAGATTGTCAAGCACCAGAGGTTCGTGGCCGGCCTTCGCCAACGCTTTGGCAGCGTGACTTCCGATGTAGCCCGCGCCGCCTGTCACCAAAACCTTCATTGTCTCTTCTCCATTCATTTCGCGCCAGACTCTCCGCGAGGCGCTTTGGCAACATAGCGCCTTTGTCGTGTATTGCGCAATATTGAATTGGCTGCATGCCTTTGATAAACCACACAGTCCAAAGTCTTGGACAATAAAGCATAAATTGTGGTGTGTTTTGCTTCTTTAGGAAAGACCCGTCCGGCTCAGGGCTTATAAGGCAGGATTGTGGGGTTGCTTAACAAAATCCCGGACGGGTCGGTGGGCTCGTTGGTAGATCAGTACGTTTTCCGTACTACTGGCCTTCCTCCTACCAAAACTTGATTGACTCGGAATCCTGTCGCCAAGAACCGGGCCTGTACAGGTCGGGCGCTTCTCCTCACTTGCCTTACACGGGGCGCCTCGTACGACCTGTAACCCTCTTTTCGTCTATCTTGGAGCGCCGAGTCGGCCACCGCTCGTGACCATCTTCCATTTCTCGCGCTGCCTGCCGCTTCGCGTAGGCGGTAGGTCCGACAGGATTCCGAACCTAAAATCTTCGACTGAGAGCCGCTCCGCTTTCTGCTTCCTCATTAACGATACTCTCCTTTACATGAGTGTCAAGCAAATCGGAATCCAAAAGCCTTTTTATTACACATATGTTAATATTGGGGCAATTTGGTCAACAGGGGGCCTGATTATGAGTATTGGCACGCGCATCATACAGTTGCGGAATAAGGAGGGTTTGACCCAGCAGGAATTAAGTGATCGCACCGGGCTGGCAGCGTCATACCTCTCACGTATTGAAAACCGGCACCTTGAACCCCGTCCTAATACGCTACGCAAGATAGCATCGGCACTGGGAGTGCCGGTGAGCGAGATCTTTCAGGAGCGTCCCGCCCAACTGGGCACATTGCAGTGCGTCATCACCTCGTCGGGAAACTGCATTATGAACTTGCTTCATTCCAGCCACGGAAAGCATGTTCAGTCCAATCAAGAATGTTATAACCCCCGCCAACTGCAACTGTTGCGCATGGCAAACTACCTGATTCAAACGGCTGATAAACGTCTGCTCGACTCGCTTGAAGTGCTGCTTAGTGCCCTATTAAGCGTGGAACAAAAGAATGCGTCCATGCTAGGGAGAGTACCGCCCCCGGTAACGGGCGAGGATGTGGGGAGCGGGCACGAGGGGTAGGCGGAAAGCGGAAGGAAGAAGGCGGAAAGCAGAAAGCAGTACCACTTTCCTTTCCCTCAGACCCACAAGCCCTCCAGTTCTGCCGTTCGAGAATCCCAATAGGGTAAGAAATTCGGGCTGCTGCCTGCCTTCCGCCTACCGCCTTCTGCCTTCCGTTTTCTGCCTACTGTCCTTTCACTGGCAACTCAATGGAAGAAGGGAATTCTCTTGTGCGGTAAATCTGTTGGGTCGCGGCCTGATAATCGGCTTCCGAAGCTTGAAAGATATTAGGCACATATTTTTGCGGGTTGCGATCGATCAGCGGAAACCATGTGCTTTGCACCTGCACCATGATGCGATGGCCGCGCAGAAAGCAATGGTCGTTGGTGTGGAGGTCGATGGTAAATCCCGCCACGCGGTTGGGCGTCAAAGGCTTTGGATTCTCAAAGCTCTCGCGAAACCGCCCACGCAAGACTTCATCCGCGATCATTAATTCGTATCCTCGCATGGTTGGATCAAGGGAGGAATCTTCAGGATAAACGTCGATGAGTTTTACGACCCAATCACTGTCCGAGCCGCTGGTGGAAGCGAATAAGTGGGCCACAATATCGCCGGTCACGGTCAGGTTCCCAGCCAGCGGCGCGGTTTGCCAGGTCAGTACATCCGGTCGATTCTGGACGAAGCGTTGATCCTCCACCAGCCAGGTCGGCCACCCGCCGCCGGGATACGTGGGCTGCACCGGTTGATGACGATAGGGCACGGGGTGCGCGGGGTCAGAGACATATTGGTCGAAGCCGGGTGCGACGGCATTAGCGGGCGGATCAAAAGAAAGCAGACCGCCCGCCTGGAAATATAGTTTGCGCGGCTGGATGCCTTGCCGGGGGGGCCACTGCGCGTACGTCTCCCATTGATTGGTTCCGGTTTCGAAGGTCATGGCTTCCTGGAAGGGCAATTGTCCCTGGTCTTTCAGCCAATAGGCAAACCAGGCAGCCTGGATTTTCTCGCGAAAGTACCGGGCGGTGTCGCTCCCAAACTCAATCTTGCCCAGCGAGCTTCCCGCGTTTCTCGCCCAGCCACCATGGTTCCATGGCCCAGCCACGAAGAAATTCCAATGCCGGGGATCGTTCTTCTCCAGCGCCTCATAAATCTTTTGTGGTCCGAAGAAATCTTCCTGATCCCACCACCCCGCGACATTCAAATTTGGAACCGTGACCTTCTTAAGGTAAGGCGTGACGGCTTGACGCTTCCAGAAATCGTCGAAATTGGGGTGATTGACGAAATCGTTCCACGAGGGCACGCTCCCCTGCAGGTATTTGGCGTTCACATTGGATAGCGGACCCAATGCCAGGTACCACTCATACGTGTCGTCGCGGTCGAAGTGAAAATGGAAACTCGTCTTGCCGGTTTCCATCATGGTGGCATATTCAAAGCCGTAACTCAGGCGGAAGGCGCCGTTGTGGTGAAAGTCGTCTCCCAGGTACATATCCGCCGGTGAGGCTTGCTCGGAAGTGGCTTTTAGCGCGGGGTGCGGTTCCAGCATCGCCATGGTGGTTAGCCAGCCGCCATAGGAAATTCCCAGCAGTCCCACGCGCCCGTTGTTGTGCGGGACGTTTTTCAGCAGCCAATCGATGGTGTCGTAAGTATCGGTGCCCTCGTCGATGGCCTGTGAATCGCGCGGATCGCGAGGGCGGCGCAGCATCACAAATTGGCCATCGGATTTGTACCGTCCGCGGATGTCCTGAAATACAAAGATATAGCCCCCGCGTACCAGCTCGCCGTAGATCGCGAACTTGGTGGCAATGCCGTTCTCGTCGTCGGTCACGCCATAGGGTGTTCGTTCAAAAATAAACGGCAGCGGTTGCGTCAAGTCCTTGGGCACGTAGATTTCCGTGTGCAGCCGCACGCCGTCGCGCATGGGGATCATGACGTCGGACTTCCTGAATACTCCGTTGAGGTCCGGCGTGGACTGGCCCCGCCTCGCCATGGCCCCGAAGTTGGCCGCAGCAATGGCAAGAAGAAGCCCCAGCACGATTTTTCGCTGACGATTCATGGCGAGCACTCCAATTTGATGATTAATGATGTCGTGCCGAAAATACACGCTTCAATGGCGACTTTCAGCCCGAGGTGAGACCTTACCATAAGGCGCCACTCGTTTGGAACGGCTTAAGTGGGTCACATTGTCTTTTATTGACACGCCCTTACGGCCTAAGTAACATGAACCCAACAATGATCGGGAAAACTGTCTCTCACTATAGAATTCTGGAAAAGCTGGGCGGCGGCGGAATGGGAGTGGTGTACAAAGCCGAAGACACCACGCTCGGCCGCTTTGTGGCGCTCAAGTTTCTGCCGGAAAATCTGGTACGTGACCCCCTGGCGCTCGAACGCTTCCAACGTGAGGCGCGGGCGGCTTCTGCGCTCGACCACCCGAACATTTGCACCATTTTCGAAATCAGCGAGCACGAGGGCGAACCCTTTATCGCGATGCAGCTCCTGGAGGGGCAGACGCTGAAGCATCGTATTGAGTCCAAGCCTCTGAAGACGGACACCCTGCTTGACCTGGCGATCCAGATTGCCGACGCACTTGATGCCGCGCACGCCAAAGGCATTGTGCACCGCGACATCAAGCCTGCCAATATTTTCGTCACGCAGCGCGGCCAGGCCAAGGTGCTGGATTTTGGGTTGGCCAAGGTCACACCGGCAAGCCGTCCGCCAGCGGGAGCGGGCGCCTCTGGCATGTTGACCGCCGCCCAGACGCGTGAAGAATTCATCACCAGCCCGGGTACTACCATGGGGACGGTGGCTTACATGTCGCCCGAACAGGTACGTGGAGAAGATCTCGACGCTCGATCTGATATCTTCTCCTTCGGCCTGGTGCTTTACGAAATGGCCACCGGCGTTCCCGCTTTCAGTGGCAACACTTCCGGCGTCATCCATGAAGCCATTCTCAACCGTATACCGATTTCTCCGCTGCGCCTGAATCAGGATTTGCCGCCCAAGCTGGAAGAGATAATTTCCAAGGCGCTGGAAAAAGACGCCGACATGCGCTATCAGAATGCGTCTGATTTGCGGACCGATCTGAAGCGGTTGAAGCGCGATACGGATTCCGGGCGCTCCGCCAGCCGGATGCCGGTGGCCGAGCCCGGCGGTTACGTGCCTGCCCGCTCCAGCCGGCCGCGGCAAGACGCTCTGACGGAGATGGCCCCGCCGCCCGCTGCGCCATCGCCGGTGAGTGGAGCCGCCGCCGTTCCAGCCCCGCCTCCCAGTGGTCCCAGCGCTGTCACCAGCGGTCCAAGCGCGGTGAGCCCGGCTCTCACTGGCGCCAGTGGGACCACACTGGCGGCACTTCCAATTGAACCTTCGAGCGCGATTACTTCCGCGTCGCCAATATCGTCGGAACGGCGGCGTCCCACATATTTGATTCCTGTCGTTGCGGGCTTGCTGGTGGTTATGTTGGTTGTGGGGTGGAGGCTTGCGCACCACCGCGTTTCAAGACCTGCGGCAGGCGAGGGTCATAAGGCTTTGGCGGTACTTTACTTCTCCAATCTTTCGCAGGATCCCTCGCTTGACTGGCTCAATCGCGGCCTGACGGAGATGCTCACCACGAATCTGGCCCAGGTGAAGGGACTGGACGTGCTTTCGACGGAGCGCATTCTGGCTGAGATTCAGCGCCTGGGGAAGAAGGGAGCGATGGACCTTGACCCGGCCTTGGCGGCGGAGGTAGCGCGCAATACGGACGCCGACGCGTTTATCACCGGCACGCTTTTGCGCGTCGGCCCCAAGCAGCTTCGACTCGATGTGCAGGTTCAAGATACCAAGTCCGGTCAGATTCTATTTTCCGACAAGGTGGAGGCCGCAGACGTCCAGGGCATCTTCAGCATGGTGGATGAGGTCACAGGACGCGTGGCGCAGCATTTCATGCCGGCGGCGGAAATGGCCAACAATGCTCCGAACATCGAAGAGATGGCGACCTCCAATGTTGAGGCCTACCGGCATTATCAACTTGGGGTCGATTTGTCGCGACGCTTCCTGATTGCCGAAGCTGTGCACGAGATGGAGGAAGCCGTACGGTTGGATCCCCAGTTTGCGCTGGCTTACTTTCGACTTGCCGGGGGCTACGCGTTCATGGGAGATTTTCGTAAAGCCCAGGAACTTTGGCCGAAGATCGAGCAATTGCAGTCCCGCTTGCCGCGTGAAAATCAGTTGGAATTTCAGGCCCAACAAGCCGCTATGGCCGGGGACGATGCGCGGGAGACACAGATACTCGAGTCACTTCTGAAGGAGTTTCCGCGTGCGGATTTGGCCCGAGCGCAGTTGGCCAATGCACTGTTTTCTGCCGGCGAGGAGGACCGTGCTATGTCCCTCCTGAAGGATGGCCTGCAACTCGATCCGAAGAATGACACGTTCTTGAACCAGTTCGGGTACGCACAGGCGGTGGCCGGAAATCTGCCCGCCGCCCTCCAGGCGAACGATCAATACATGGCCGTACGCCCCAACGACGCGAATCCCTGGGACACGCGCGGGGACATCCTCTATTTATTGAACCACGACGATGAAGCGGTGGAGGCTTACCGGAAAACCCTGGAGCTGAAGCCGGACTTCGTTGGATACCAGGAGTACTTCAAACTGGCTGTTGTCTACGCGGACCAGAAGAAATTTGCGTTGGCGGATTCGGCACTTCAGGAGTACGGCAAACGAGCCACGGGTGCAGCGAAACTTTACGTCTCAATCTTCACGGGCCAGTTTCTGGAAGCACGCGGTGATTTGGATGGCGCCCGCGCGAGCTATCAGCGCGCCGTCAGGGACTTGGCCGGCGCCGGGCAAAACGATGGCGCCGCGGCCACTCTCCGGTCGCTGGCCATGATTTCTCTTTTGACCGGGCAGGGAGCCGACTCCGCGCTGGCATTTGCCCGCCAGCAAAAGCTTGCCGGACGGGAGAACGGGGTGATCGCAATTTTGCAGGCGGCGCAGGGCGACACGGCGGCATCCGAACGCAGCTTCCAACTCTATGCAGCGGCTCGCCCGGAACTGGGTCCACAAGGCCTGGATCGGATTCGGAACTACTCCGCTCTTTACGCCGCTCTGGTACGGAAAGACCCGCAGGGCGTCATCGCGGCGGCGCAACGATTGCCGAACTCCATCGAATCCATCTTGCGATACCCGCGTGGGTGGGCATATTTGCAGAACAAGGACTATACGCGGGCAGAGCAGGACCTGCGTGCCGCCGTGATTGATGAAAGGCTGTTGTCAGCATTCAATACCATGCGCGGCCATTCCCCCCTGCTTGCCTCGCTGGCCCACTTCTATCTGGGCCAGGTCTACGAAGCGACGGGCAAGCGCGACCAGGCGGCCAACGAGTACCAGGAATTCCTATCGCATTTCGAAAACTCCGGCTGCACCCTTCCGCAAATCGACCTGGCGCGCGCCGCCCTTCAACACTCGCTGCCGTAATAACTTTGACTTGGCGTGTCGAAGGAAAGACCGCGGACTTGGCGGGGATTTGTCTTACCGCCGGAAACCACCCCCGGCGCGAGCGCGCCGCCCCTCCTGATTCAGGAGGGGAGTTTGTTAAGGGCTCCCCTCCTCAGATGAGGAGGGGTGGCGCGCTGAGCGACGGGGTGGTGCTGAAACGGGGGCGCCAAGCCGGAGGTCAGCGGTACGTCTGCTCTTGCCCAACGCACGGTTCACCCAGGATAATACCTGCGAAAAATGCTAAACCTCCAACAGTTACGCATGCACGCGATATCGCAATCTTTGCTCCGCCCAACGACTTTGAAAGCCGCAATCGGCCGCCTCGGGTTCGTCCAGGCGGACCCGATCCGCTGCCCCGCGAGGGCTCAGGAC
>JARLGN010000291.1 GCA_031292775.1 Acidobacteriota bacterium
CGGAATCATCAACGTTGGAAGATCAGGAAGTACTGGTAGGGCAGGAAATCAAAATCCTGGACGACATGGAAGCCCGCGGCTTTTGCCTCCTCAATCATCGCCTCTTTATCGATCTTCATCGCGAGCGGGGGGCCAAGAGGTAAGGGCTTCTTGATGAAATCAACGTTAACCAGCCTCCCACCGGGCCGCAACGCTCTGGCAAGCAGAGGGTAGTAGGTGGGACGTTCCGGAATGTGATGCAGCGAATCGCAGATAAAGATCATGTCCACGGAGGCGGGCGGCAACTTGGGATCATGCTCCGTGGCCTGCACCAGTTGAATATTCTTCACCCCATCGTTCCGGGCGCGCTTCCGGATGTAGTCCAGCATTTCAGGCAGAATATCAATGGCATAGACTTTGCCCTGAGGGCCTATCGCCTTGGCAAACAGCAGGGTGAAGTAACCCGAGCCGGCGCCAAGGTCCGCCACATCGTCGCCCGGCTTCAGGTTCAGCTTGGCAACAACTTCATCGGGCTTCTGCCATTCGGCGCGTTTGGGATCTTCAAGGGAATGGATATAACCGCTGGGCGTTTCCGGAAGCGGATGCTGCGCGCGGACCACCGGCGTCGTGGCCATGCACGCCATACCCACACCCATGGCAAGCAAGGCCATTCGGCGCAAACTGAACATGAATTGATCGGGGCGGGATGAAGTCATTGCTGACCTTCCACTAATGGTAAAGCCGGAGGCTTTACGGTGACTGTCCCCGCAAATGGGCCTGACCGCCACCGCTGGGAAAGGACCCCTCACCCGACCTCGTCCCTCGGCCACCCTCTCCCCTCGGAGAGGGAGAACCCAATTTCCGGCGCGCCGTCAGCGCTGGTATTCGACGCCGTAATACCGGCCGGACGTGCCATCCGCCGACCACACTATTCTTGATTTTGTTTCCATGGGAGCCTGGTTTTGCGCATAGGGAAGAGTTATGTAGATCTCGTCGCCGGGTGAGAAACGCTGGGCACTAACGAAGCAAAGGCCTAATTTGGAAACATCGCGCGTTTGAGCAATATCGACGACGCCCCAGGAATTGCGCACCCGGAGTTGCATGGCAAGTTTCAACCGGCGCGACCGGCGCTGTTGCTGCATTCCCTTGGTGTCAGCTTTTTTGGATCGGATCAGAATCTCTTCCGTAACCACCTGGGTGCTGGGCTTCCATCGGGTGGTTTCGCTGCAGCGGTCGCAATGACGCGAGATGAGCCCCGTAGCAAGCAGGACCTCATATTCAATGCTGGAAAGGGTACTCTGGGCGGCCGCCTTGCAAGCCGCGCACTCAATAAGCACCCGGGGCTGAGCGCTATCGTCGGTGGCGCCAAAGCTCACACCCCAAATTGCGCTATCGGTGTGGATAGCTTCAACTCCCCATTCACAGCGGCTGCCGAAAACCTGCTGGAAGGCGCCGACCACGCGGAATTCTTCCTCCACCCCATTCTCCAAGTTGGTAACCAACACGACATCATCAGGCAGCAAGGAGTGCACCAGGCTAATGCGCGCACCTTGTTGATTAAAACTGACCGTCACGGTCTCTTCCGCAAAAGAAACCCCAGACGCGTCGTTTCCGATGACCCGAATCCGAACTGGCGCTAAAATTCGTTCAGTGCGGCGTCGCCCCAGAATGCTCATGAACCCACAGTTTGAAAAAGACGTTAGTTGATACTGCTTTAGTAGTTATCCACGCTACAGCAAGTTTGCCACGGGTCGTCCAGCTTATGACCGACACACCCTGAACCAACCGCCCAGCCAGCCGCTGCGAGTTTAGATTCGAAAATAACCTAATGCCTTCGCACTGTCAATCTTTCCATGCACTTCGGCTGCGCGGCACGGAAGTGACAATGGGAGCCGCTGGACATAGCGAGGGAGTTTTGCTCGCAAGGGGAACGGGCGGCTTACAAGAAATTCGTCTTCACCCTTCCACCGAAGTCCCGGGCCGCTTCTTCCCTTTTTCGCCAGGATTGGCGCTGTCGGGAGCAGCCGCGGACGATTGGTTCAGCAGGGCTAAAGCGGCGGCCTCACTGTCAGCCACCACAAAAAATTGCGTTAACTTGACTTCGTCCAAAATCTTGCGCACGTGGCGGTTCAAACTTGCCAGGACTATTCCCGCCCCGGCATTCTGCACCGTCACTCGCGCGCCCGCCAGAAATCCCAGTCCGGTCGAGTCAATATAGGGCACATCGGCGAAATCAATGACGAGCTTTAGGATTCCAGCATCCATCAGGTCCTTTACCTTTTGCCGCAGATAGGGCCCATCGCTACCGGCCAGGAATTTGCCGCTGAGGCTCAAAATTGCCGCATCCTCATTGAAACGCACCGCAATTCTCATAATCGCACCTCGCCACCGCCACCCGCATGGTTATCACACCTGGGTATCAGAGGGGAATTCAAATTATAACAATGATTGTTTGAGAGTTCTCGCCAAAACTCAATAAAGTGAACCGTTGGAATGCTACGAGAGGGAACAAAGCCATGTCAAGTGCGACTCTGGGGGGTGGCTCTGGGGGTGCAAATCTGAACGTGGCGCCACCATCCTGGCGGCTCTATGCCGGGTAGAAGCTGGCGCGACACTTGCCAGGGCTGCACGTCTGCGCGGACGACTCTGCGGAGAAAGCCCCCCGACCTCACTTCGGGAAAAAATCCACGCCTTCCTTCCCGAACCACGTAAAGCGCGCCGTCTTTCCTCCCAATCGCCAGCGCTCGGGCGATGTAGTTTCCATCCAGTCAAGCGGCTCCGCTTCCGGTTGGATTCGAGCGGCGGTAGCAAGGGCTTCCTTCATCATGCGCTTCTCTTCCCCGGTAACCTCGGCCGGGTTGGCGGAAATAAACAGCGCGGTGCCGCTCCGGGCGACCAGATCGAACCATTGACGGGTCATTTCCGGGGGGACAGACCTTGAAATTGGTGCGCAATCCGGATCGGCCAGAAAGAAAGCTCGGTGCTGCGGCAGGCGGAACGCCAGCGTATTCACTCCCATCTTGCGCGTCCGGTCCCACTCGTGCCCGCTGGTGTCATCGCCGGTTCGCTGCACTTCAAATATTCCC
>JARLGN010000292.1 GCA_031292775.1 Acidobacteriota bacterium
GCGATCGACCGCAATTTTCGCGACGATCCGGAATCGCTCCCGCCTTAGTGACTGGGCGAGGCCTTGCCGTCGTGAGGTCTCTTGGCTTCCTCTTTTTCGTTCAATTCGTGTGCCAGGCCACGCATCTCGAAGATGGAGATCATGGGCAGGAATCGGATGAACAGCAGGAAGAGAGTGAAGAACAATCCGATGGTGCCCGTGTACACTGCCCAGTCCCATTTGGTGGGGTAGTACATTCCCCACGATGAAGGCAGGAAATCGCGGTGCAGGCTGGTGACGACAATCACAAAGCGCTCCAGCCACATGCCCGTCTGGATGACCAGTGAAATGACAAAAAGCGCCGCCACGTTCCGCCGGATCCTGGCAAACCATAAGGAGGTGAGCGGGATCACGATGTTGCAGAGAATCAGGCACCAATAAACGGGCGCGTAGGGGCCGGTCATCCGATTGATCATCATGTAGCGGTCGTAGGTGTTGGGCCCGCTGAAGAATGCCATGAAGGTCTCCATCGTGTAGCCGTAAGCCACGATGAGGCCTGTGGCCAGCAGGATCTTTGCCATGTTGTCGAGATGGCGCAGCGTAAGGAAGTCTTCCAAACCGTAAAACTTGCGCAGCGGGATGGCCAGGGTCACCACCATGGCGAAGCCGGAATAGATGGCGCCGGCAACAAAGTAAGGCGGAAATATCGTGCTGTGCCAGCCCGGAATGACTCCCATGGTGAAGTCGAAACTCACCACGGTATGCACGGAAACCACCAGCGGTGTGGCGAGTCCCGCCAGCAGCAGGTAGGCCATTTCATAGCGATGCCAGTGCATGGCCGATCCCCGCCAGCCCATGGCAAGGACTCCATAGATCATGCGCGACACGCGGTCCTTGGCGCGGTCGCGTAACGTGGCCAGATCAGGAAGCAAGCCCACAAACCAGAACAGCAGCGAGATGGTTCCATAGGTCGAAACCGCAAACACGTCCCACACCAGCGGGCTGCGGAATTGTGGCCAGGTGCCCATGGTGTCAGGGTAGGGCGTCAACCAGAAGAACAACCACGGGCGGCCCATGTGCAGCAGAGGGAACATGCCGGCCGACGCCACGGCAAACAACGTCATGGCTTCCGCGAAACGATTGATGGATTGCCGCCATGCCTGGCGCATCAATAAGAGGAACGCAGAAATCAGAGTGCCGGCGTGCCCGATTCCGATCCACCAAACAAAATTGACGATGGCTAAGCCCCAACCGACAGGGATGTTGATTCCCCAGATTCCCACGCCGACGGTTAGAAGGTAACCAACCGCCAAGTGCAATAGCATGAGAAAGGCGAAGGCGACTACAAATCCACCCCACCACCCCCGCTTGGTCTTTTGCACCAGGACGATGGCGCTGATCTTATCGGTAATCGTCGCGTAGGTGTGCCCCGGAGCGAGAACCGGCGTGCTCTCACCTATTAACGGCGTCCTTTCGATTCCATCAGCGCCCACTACTTACTCCTTGATCTCCGGGTTGGGGTTCCGCAGCTTTGCCAGATAGGTCGTGCGCGGCTGCGTGTTGACGTCTTCCAGTAGTCCGTAGTTTCGCGGTTGCGCTTTTAGCTTTGCCACGCGGCTGTTCTTGTCGTTGATGTTGCCAAATACGATCGCCTGCGCCGGGCAGGTCTGCTGGCACGCAGTCAGGATTTCCCCGTCGCGCAGCTCACGATCTTCTTTTTCCGCCGCCAGCTTCACCTTATTAATGCGCTGGATGCAATACGTACACTTTTCCATCACCCCGCGGCTGCGCACGGTCACATCCGGGTTGCGCAAGGGTTCCAGGCTGGGCGTGGTCCAATCGGAAAAGAGTTGGAAGTTGAAGCGCCGGACTTTGTACGGGCAGTTATTGGAGCAGTAGCGCGTACCGACACAGCGGTTGTAAATCATTTCGTTCAGCCCTTCGGGGCTGTGGACGGTGGGTCCCACCGGGCAAACGTATACGCACGGCGCGTTCTCGCAATGCATGCAGGGAACCGCCTGGTTGTAAATGCCGGGGTTCTCCAGGCCGCCCTCGAAATAGGTGTCAATGCGAATCCAATGCATCTCGCGGCCGCGCGCAACCTGCTCTTTTCCCACCACGGGAATGTTGTTTTCAGATTGGCAGGCCACCACGCAGGCGTTGCATCCAATGCAACTGTTCAAGTCGATGGACATGCCCCACGAGTTGCCCTCGTATTTAAACCTGGGGTACATCGACGGCCCGTTCTCCTCATTTTCCTCGCCTAAAGAGGGGTCCTTGCGGAATTCCTCCAGCGTGCCCCCGCGCACCAACTTGCGTTGCAGAGCCGCCACGCTCTCCTCTTCGCGCTCCTCGCCTTCCTTGCCCATAATGTGGTGGTGCTGCGTGGTGACGAGTTGGTAGGTCTTGCCGGTTTTCTCGAGCTTGGCAATACCCATCCAGGGGTTGTCCGAGTGCGAAAGCAAGTAGGCGTTAAAGCCGATTTTTGTCCCCACATGGCCGGCGCGCGTGCGACCGTAACCGAGGTGCAGAGTGACGGAATCATCGGCGTGGCCGGGGGTCATCCAGATGGGTGCTTCCACCGATTGCCCGCGCGCCGTCAACTTCACCACGTCGCCGTTCGTTACGCCCAACTTGTGAGCGGTGGCAGGACTGATCAGCGCGGCGTTGTCCCACGTCAGCTTGGTGAGGGGCTTGGGAACTTCCTGCAACCAGCCATTGTTGGCGAAACTGCCATCGCCAACAGATGGGTCGGGGCGGAAGACGATTGCAGTTGCGCCCGCGGTGATCATTGACTCCCAGTCGCTCGGCTGGCCAACCCCCCAAAGGAAGATAGGCAAACCTTCCTTGACCGTGACCGTCTTGGGGGGAAGGGACGAGTTCGCCACCACGCCGTCGTTCAGTGAAGTTTGCCAGAACTGTTCGAAGTCAACTCCCGGCTTCTGCCGCTGCCAGTAGGCGCGGACAATGTCGTGCCCGCTGGTTCCCGCCTGCCCTCCCAGTACCGCCAGGATTTCATGCGCCGACTTGCCATCATATAGAGGCGATATAAGCGGCTGGATAATACTGATGGTGCCGTCGTAAGCGCGCGCATCGCCCCAAGCCTCCAGGAAGTGAGTTTCCGGAATGTGCCAGTGGCATTGTTCGGCCGTTTCATCCTCGTAAAGGCTGAGGTGAATTCGCGTCCTGACTTTTAGGAGGTTGTCCTTAAAGTGCAAATCGGCGGGAACGTTGTAAACGGGGTTCACGCCCAGAATGAAGAGGGTGTCAACCTCACCCTTCTGGATGTCGGCCACCAACTCCTTTAGCGATTCCATGGCGTAAACGGGGTTCGCTTCCACGGGGTCCGTGTAATGTACGGTTTTGCCCACATTGCCCAGGAAATCATTCAACGCGTGCGCCAAGGCGTGGACAGGAGCCGGTTGCTGTTCGCCGGCAATCACCAGGGATGAGCCGCGGTGGCTCTGCAGATCGCGCGCAAGGGCGGGGAGCCAATCAGCCGGTGTCAGCTCAGCCAAGCCACGTCCAAATGGCGTGTTCGATCGCGCGAAGGGTCTACCTAATAGTTGTGACAGCAAGAGGCCGGCGATAAATTCTACGAGAGATGCATACATCGGCAAGCGGTGGTCGGCCATTGCTCCTGTGCTGGTGGGCGTGCTTTCCACCACGTAGAGGCGGTTCATCGTGGATTCGGAACCGGTGACGCGCCGCTTATCGGCAAAGTCATGCGCGTAGCGAACCGCGCCCGGCCCGGCACTAAGGAAATCGGCGTCCAGTGAAACGATGACGTCCGCCTGATCGAGGTGATAAACAGGATTGACGAATTCGCTGAAGGCCAGTTTGGCGCCTCCGTGCACTGTGTCGCGGTTGCAAGGCTCATATTGGTGCCATTTCGCTTGCGGGAATTGAGCGAGCACGGACTTGATTTGATCGGCCAGCGAGGGCGAAGTGACCATGCCGGTCAGAATGCGCAGCCCCGCACCCTTCCGCGCGAGGAGTTCGGCGCGATGCTGGTCCATCGAGGTGAGGAATTTGCTCCAGTCACCTATGCGGCCACGGTAGCTGACCACCTGGGCGCGGTCGGGATCGTAAAGGCCCAGCACGGAAGCCTGCGCGAACACGTTGGCGGCTCCCAGGCTGGCGGGGTGGGTGGGATTTCCTTCCACCTTGGTGGGCCTGCCCATATGGCTTTCCACCAGCAATCCGGTGGCGTACCCAGCCAGGGGCATGGCGGTGGCATAGAACAAGGGCTTGCCGGGAACAAAATCCTCGGGTTGCTGCTGCGCGTAGGGAACGATTTTCTCCACGGGCAGCTTAGTGCAGGCGGTCAGGCCCGCCAGCGCCGCCGACGCCCCCATCAGCTTCAGAGCGCTGCGGCGGCTTACGCCCTGCCGGTCGGCGCGCGGATCGTGGGGAAACTCGGTGGCAAGGTAGTCGCGATAATCCGCGGTGCCGGCCAGCTCTTCCAGGCCGCGCCATACGCGCTTCTCCGGCGACTGCTCCAGCTTCGCCTGGATTTGCACGAGGTCGAGGGCATTGCCGGATTGGGACTTGCGTTTCATAGGGCTTAGGTGTCAGACGTCGGGCCCAGAATCACGGTGCTGGCCGAAACTCGAAAATCGAAACTCGCGAGCCGGTTGCTAAATTTCGATTTTCCAATTTCGATTTTCGAATTTCGATCCTGTCAGCCTCTTTAGCGGTGGCAGGTGTAGCAATCCGTAATCTGCTTCGGCTCCTTGATTTTGTACTCCTTTACCAGCCGCCGGCCCAGAGCAAGTTGGTCGGGCGGTTCCACATAGTCAGCCTTGAAAACGTCGGCGCGCTGGCGCACATGGCGCTCCGGATGGTTGTGGCAATCGATGCACCAGCGCATATAAAGCGTGTTGGCGCGGTAGGTCAGCGGCATTTCGCCAATCGGCCCGTGGCACGTGGTGCAGCCAATCCCTTTGGTCACATGGATGCTGTGGTCAAAGTAGACGAAGTCGGGAACCGCATTGACGCGCGTCCATTGCAGCGAAACATCCGTGGCAAAACTCGTGCGCACGGGCTCCAGGGTGGGACTGGACAGGAACAATTTGGAGTGGCAACTCATGCAGGTGTGCGAAGTTGGAAGACCCGCGTAAGAAGACTTCTCCACTGATGTGTGGCAGTAACGGCAATCGATGCCAACGTCGGTAACGTGATGCTTGTGGCTGAAAGGAACCGGCTGCTGCCGCGCTACATTGACATCCGTATAGTAGGCGGATTGGTTGACGGCAAAAATGAGATACCCCAACCCACCCAGGATGAAGACCGCACCATAGATCGTCACCTTGGAGACCGTATTGGTACTGCGATGGAATATCTGCGCCATCGGACGATTTGCCTGAGGCCCCTGAGGAGAATTCACCCCGGCTGCTAACCCTGCGCCGGTACTTATTACTATGGCCTTGCTGCTTCCCCGGAAAGGCGATATCGGATGTTTTCAGCCCTGCACGAATTCCCTGGGCGGTCGGTCAAACCCAGGGCGGTACTGTGTTTGTAGCTCTAACTTCACGGATGCTGCGTTGGCAGTTCGCCAGACCAGGCATGGTTGACGCTCCCGGGGAAGAGCATTGGGGAATGGAACAAACCTTGACTGGCGTCAGCACCAGCAAAGGAAAATTATTACCCAAAGCAGTAATCCGGCCCCTGAAAGAAGGAATTCTAAAAACTCCTGGTTCGGCACCATGCTGTTACTTTATGTAGATTGCATCCCAGAACATTCAAATTATATTTTGCACGGGATTTGTTGTCAAAAGAAAATCGCAAGACCGCTGTTGATGCGGGTGGAATGACGTCGCATTCTTGATCAGTGTCATATTCATCTCGCATTGCGATGTTTTGCGCATGGTCATGTTTAAGGTCGAGCTATCCACGCCGGCTCTTATGGCGCCAGGGTTACGAACGCCGCTTCTTCGTGGCCCTGGATCAGCATCTGGTACTGGCCGGCAATTCTTCGCAATACCAAATCGCGCGGTTCCTTTATCCGCAGAACTGGCTTTCCATCCCGCTGCAAGCCGCTGCACTGGCCGCACGCAAACTTCTGCACGCGCCCTGCCGGATCGACCTTAAGCGCGACAACGCCCTCGAAGCTGCCGGTGTAGCTGTGGCCCGCCAGATTGAACTGAAAGTCCTTAGGCTCATTCTTCTGCAACGAATCGAGGTCGGTACGAATGGACGATCCATCCTCCAGCATCGACCCGCGCGGCGCGAGGTCGTCCTTCAATATTCCAAGCTTCCCCAGCAGCGCGGTATCAAGGTGGTCCACCCGTGCGTGGGCGGCGATGGCAGTCCACTGGGCGGTCACATCGTGTCCCAGGAAGTCACGGGTGGCCAACCCCTCGGTCATCAGCGCTCCTCCCGCGCGAGCGTAACGATCCAGAAAGGCCAGCGTGGACGCCCTGGAATATTGCGGATCCAGAAAGACCATTGCCTTGAACTTGTGACCGTTGAGCACGGGTTCATTTCGGGCATTCAGCGTCAACGCGCCGCTATCAATGACATCCGTGGGAACGACGGCGCAGCGGTACCCCGCATCCCAGACCTGCTGCACCTTGTTCTCAATGTCGAGGCTCCCATTCACATCGAATGGGTTTCGTGCGGCATTATCGGGAAACCAATTCAACTGTACCGGCATGCCAAAAACGACAAGTAAGGGAAGATTGGGCGCCGCCGGGTCAAACTGATTCAACAGCCTGATCTTTCGTTCCACGGGATTGATCACCGAGAGGAACTGTTCGCTGGAAAGGTCTCTTCCCCATCGACCCGTATCGTTATAGCCGTGGTAATGCAGGCGGCCGTCATAGAGGGCGTCACGCATCGCCTTGGTAGCAAAGGGTGGGATATCCCAGCCATAGTACTGGTCGTACATGATCTTGCCGGGACGCGACACCAGCAGTCCCATGCGCAGCGGAAGCGACAGGTCCTCGTCGCTCTGCCCATATTGCCGGGGGATGCGCCACCAGTTGATTCCCGTCGCCCACGCCTCGTCATTGGTCAGGTGATTGTGGAAAGTATCATGAACGCCAGCAAACACCTGCTCGCCAAACAGATGCCGCGAATATTGGTAGACCTCCTGCTCAATCCGCAGAGGTCCCTGGCGAAGGTGATCCCAATACTCGTCGATGGCGCGGATGCGCACCTCGGGATGTTGGGTCGGGCAATACCGCATGTTGAAGAGCGTCTCGACGAAATTCAGTTTCCGTTCACGCTCAAACGCCGCAGCAAAAGCCTTGCCGCCAAAACGATCACGGAAATTTCCGATTAACGGGTGCGGAACGCTCATGTATCCAAATTCGTCGAGAGCGATGCCATCAAAGGGAACGTCACGATACTGGTCAAGCCGCTGATGGATAACGCGGATGAATGCGTCACTGAATAAATCCAGGGTGTCATAGGTGTTTTCCGCCATGATGTACGCCGTCGTGCCCGCCATGGTGGAACTGCCCATCACCTGAACCTGGGTTACACCTGGCGCAGTGACATCGGCCAGGGCCTTCGCTGTGGCGTCCTGCAACGATCCGGGTGCGTACTGGCCATCGGACGTTTTCTGGAAAACGTAGACGCGGAGAAGTTGACTTGCCACAGGCTTTCCTTGACGCATCTCATCCCTGAGCACAGTCACGCCTTCACCTTTGGCGTCGAGGGTCAGTTCTGTCTCCGCGATCGTGGTCTGATAGTCCAATGGGTCATCACTACCCCTGGACCACTTGAGCACTCCGCGGTTCATCGGTAACTGCAGGCCCACTTTCAATCCATGCTGATGCGCTGCCGCCACCAACCGGGCGATGCCATCATGCGTCTGAGGATCAAAGTCGTCGGTTCCGTTCCGGGCCGTCAAAAATGCGAGAGTGAAGGGGGAGTCACGCACGATGTGCTCCA
>JARLGN010000293.1 GCA_031292775.1 Acidobacteriota bacterium
GGCGGCGCTGCTTACCGCGATACAAGAAACTGGCGGCCCTGTTCCGATCATCTTTACCGCCCATAGTGTACCGGAACGCACGATTACCGATGGAGATCCGTACGCGAGCCAGGTGCAGGAGACGGCGGCTCTGGTGGCGAGGGCGGCGGGCTTGGCCGATTACCGCGTGGCTTTCCAGAGCCAGGGCATGACAGCGGAAAAATGGATTGGGCCAACGGTGGAATCGCTGATCGACGAGTTGGCCCAGGCAGGTCGCAAGGACGTATTGCTGGTTCCAGTGGGATTTGTTTGCGACCATGTGGAAATTCTCTACGACATCGATGTGCTCTTTCACGATTATGGGAACGCCCGAGGTGTCTCGGTGCGGCGGTCGGAGTCGCTGAATGACAGCCCGCAATTCGCTGCGGCGCTGGCGAGTTTGGTAAGCGCGCGTATTGGAAATATCAATGATAAATTGTGAGCAGGAGTTGATGGTGCGGGCCATTCACATTTCTCTGTGATCTCCGTGAATTTCTCTGTGCCCTCTGTGTGAAATGCTTTTTGCCATGACTGACAAATCCAAAGTTCGGCGAATTGCGGTAATTGGCGGAGGCGTCTCCGGCCTTGCCGCCGCTTACACGCTGGCACGCGCTCGCCAGGCTGGCGCGCCAGTGGAGGAATTGCTCATTGATGCCAGTCCTTGGTTGGGCGGCGTGGTGCGGACCGAGACGGTTGACGGTTTTGTGATTGAGGCCGGCCCCGACAGCTTTCTCGCTGAGAAGCCGCAAGCCGCTGCCATGGCGCGTGAGTTGGGGCTGGGTAAGGACCTGATGGGCTCCAATGACCATGCCCGCCGCACATACATTCTTCACCGCGGACGTCTGTTGCCGCTGCCCGACGGGCTGATGCTTCTGGTGCCGACGCGGCTTTGGCCCATGGTCACCACCAGGCTTCTGCCGCTCAGCACGAAACTGGCGACGGCTCGGGAGTTGTTCTTCTCGCCGCCGGAAGTCGATCAAGGTGATGAATCCGTGGCCAGTTTTGTGCAGAGGCATTTTGGTGAAGCGATGTTGGAGAATATCGCCGACCCCTTGCTGTCAGGCGTCTATGGCGGCGATTCCGCGGCGCTCAGTGTGCGCTCCGTGCTGCCGCGCTTTTGGGAAATGGAACGCCAACACGGCAGCCTGACGCGCGCCACGTTAAAAGCCATGCGGCAGAGGCGTGTTGCGTCGCAGAGCAATGGCCCGGGCGCGAACTCCAGCGGAACGGGCTCCACGCCGCAGCCCAAGCCGGCGCTCTTCATGACTCTCAAAGGCGGGTTGCAGCAAATTACCCAAGGGCTCGCGGCCCGGGTGGAGAAAAACCGCGTCTATGTGCGCCGCCGAGTGCTGGCCGTTGAGTTTGCACCGGGAGGGGCGGGGGGCGCTGCGGATTCCTGCTCCCGGCGGTTCCAGATTTCCTGCGAGGGCGGCAGGGCGTTTGACGCCGATGCGGTGGTCCTCGCTTTGCCCGCGAACCTTGCCGGCGGCCTGGTTTCATCCATCGACCACCGGCTCAGTGAGTTGCTGGAGGGCATTCCCTACAGTTCTTCGATGACGGTTTCACTGGGGTTTGACGAACGTGCCCGGGCCAAGCTTCCTGCCGGCTTCGGATTCCTGGTGCCGCGCAAGGAGCACCGGCGCATGCTGGCCTGCACGTTTGTTCACGCCAAATTTGACCACCGCGCGCCGGAAGGTAAGGCAATGCTGCGCTGTTTCCTCGGCGGGGCGCGTGATCCCGGCGTTCTTGCGCTTCACGATGACGAGGTTGAGGCCATAGTGCGGAGGGAATTGAAAGAGATTCTAAACTTTACCGCCAAGCCCTTGTTCTGCCGGGTACACCGTTGGTCCGCGTCGATGGCGCAATATCCCGTGGGCCATGGGGCGCGAGTGAGTGCGATCGACGAACGGCTGCAAGACTTGCCCGGATTGTACCTCGCGGGGAACGCGTACTCAGGAATCGGCATTTCGGATTGCATTCGAACCGGAAAGGCTGCGGCGGAGAAGGCTCTGGAGTTTGTGGGACAAGGCGTGCAGGAGGCAGTAAGCACAGTAAGCAGTAAGCGGTAGGCAGTAGGCAGCCCGGCCACCGGCGTGGGCCGGATTGAATAGTCTGTGACTTGTGTTAGTCATCGGCCGGTGGGCACCCCCTCACCCCCGGCCCCTCTCCCCCAAAGGGGCGAGGGGAGAGGTAATTTGAATTTACTTCCCTCGCCCCTTTGGGGGAGAGGGTGGACCGCAACCGGCGCCGTCATCAGCCGGGGCGGGACGGGTGAGGGGGTCAAAACCCAAGGGTTGCGGAAGTAGTCACAGGCCAGAAGGCGGAAGGCAACGAGCGGCTGTGGTGGGATTGGGATCGACCAAAACTAAGAATTCATCTCCCTTCGCCCCTTGGTGGTGGGGACTGTAAGATCAGTTCATCGTTCCCTCGTCTCGTCGGCGCAAGAGGGCGGCTGCATAGTGTCAGGGCTGCGTGGTGCCTACTGCTTACTGCTTGCTGCCCACTGCCGGCACGAATCGGCGTTATCATAGGAAACGGGCTAAACGGAGGAAATATGGAGAAAGCGCAAGACATTCTTGGGGCCAGATCCTCGCTCAAAACGGCTGGCGGGTCCGCGGTCATTTATCGCCTCGACAGTCTGGAAAAGTCCGGCCATGGCGCAGTGTCGCGCCTCCCGTTTTCCATCAAAGTTCTGCTCGAAGCCTTGCTGCGAAACTGTGACGGTACTTTGGTGTCGGCGGAAGACGTCATCTCGCTCGCCAAGTGGAATGCCAAATCGCCCGCGGCCCGCGAGGTGCCTTTCAAGCCGGCGCGCGTAATCCTTCAGGACTTTACCGGAGTCCCCGCCGTCGTTGATCTCGCTGCCATGCGCTCGGCGATGAAGCGATTGGGCGGCGACCCGGCGAAGATCAATCCCCTGGTTCCTGTCGATCTGGTCATCGACCACTCGGTGCAGGTGGATTTCTTCGGCAACTCCAGCGCCCTCGAACGCAACGCCGAGATTGAGTTCCAGCGCAATCGCGAGCGGTACGAATTCCTGCGCTGGGGACAGCAGGCGTTCCAGAATTTCCGCGTGGTGCCGCCGGCTACGGGCATCGTGCATCAAGTGAATCTGGAATTCCTGGCCAAAGTGGTCTTGGCGCAGAAGCGTGATGGTGAAACCGTGCTGCTGCCCGACACGCTTGTGGGCACCGACTCGCACACGACCATGATCAATGGACTGGGCGTGCTGGGTTGGGGTGTGGGCGGTATTGAAGCGGAAGCCGCCATGCTCGGCCAGCCCTACTATTTCATGACGCCGAAGGTTGTGGGTTTCCGTTTGCGCGGAAAGCTGCATGAAGGCGTGACGGCCACTGACCTGGTGCTGGTGGTCACGCAGATGTTGCGCAAGAAAGGTGTGGTGGTTCAGTTTGTGGAATTCTTCGGTCCGGGCCTGTCGGAAATGACTCTGGCCGATCGCGCCACCGTGGCGAACATGTCTCCCGAGTATGGCGCGACGATGGGATTTTTCCCCATTGATGATGAGACGCTGCGCTACCTCCGCCAGACCGGCCGCACCGACGAGGAAGTTGACCGCGTTGAGCGCTACGCCAAGGAGCAGGGAATCTTCCGCACCAACCAGACTCCTGATCCCGAGTTCACCGATGTGCTGGAA
>JARLGN010000294.1 GCA_031292775.1 Acidobacteriota bacterium
ATGCCAGGATCGTCTGCCTCAATACGATCTCTCCGCTTTGCTGCTTTTGTGCTTGTCATTCTCACCGGGGTTTTGCCCGCGCTTGCGCAGAACCCTTGGGAGCGTCTGCCGCCCACCCCAGCATTACCCCAGCCTTTACACAGCGGTACCGTGCCAGTGAATGGCATCCGCATGTGGTATGCGGTTTTTGGTCACGGGGTTCCCGTCATCCTTCTACACGGTGGGATGGCGAATTCGAATTATTGGGGCCTGCAGATTCCAGCGCTCGCCCAACGCTTCGAGGTCATCGTCATTGATAGCCGCGGCCATGGCCGAAGTACCCGCACTGCCGCGCCGATCACCTATCACTTAATGGCGTCTGATGTGGTGGCCCTGATGGATGCTCTGCACATTCCCAAAGCCGCCGTGGTGGGTTGGAGCGATGGAGCGATCATTGGGCTCGACATCGCGATCCATCATCCCGAGAGATTGACCAAGCTCTTCGCCTTTGGCGCAAATTCAGACCTTACCGGAGTGAAAGACGCAGGCAAGAACCCGATTTTCAGTGCCTACGTGAGCCGCACTCAGGAGGAATACCAGAAGCTCTCGCCAGCGCCTGCGGAGTTTGGTGCTTTCCATCAACAATTGGATAAGATGTGGAACACTGAACCAAACTTCACTGATGCCCAGTTGCGCGGCATCAAGGTGCCGACGTGGATCGTGGACGGCGACCGCGACGAACTGATCAAACGCGAGAATACCGACCACATGGCAACGCTCATCCCGGGCGCTGGTGAACTCATCCTTCCGCGCGTAAGCCATTTTGCCTTTCTGCAGGATCCCGAGCAGTTTAACGAGGCATTACTGCATTTTCTAGCGTCCCGTTGATAGGCAACGCGGCCCGGGATAGCGGCTGTTTTACCCCGCTACGTGGCGGCACAAAGCCGCCGCTACACCGCTTTTCATCCGCCTGTCAGATCGAAACGAATCCCAGCCGAATGAGAATGAGGGAAGTGATCCCCACGATGGCCCAAAGCAAAATTCCCTGCAATAGAGGCTTCACACCGACCTTTTTCAATGTCGGCCACGAAATTCCTGTGCCGATCAGGTAAAGAGTAACCGTCAACCCCGTCTTCCCAAGTTTGCTAAGTTGGGGATAAAGTGGGCCGAATACGGGCAAGTAAGTGCTGGCTACAGCGGCCAGGCAAAAGAGCAGGATGAACCAGGGCCATTTGATTCGGGTCCGGCTCTTTTTCAACATCGCCATCGCGAATGCGACGGGGACAATCCACAGCGCTCTTGTCAGTTTGATCGTGGTACCCACCATCAAGGCCTGGGAGCCGTATTTTGCCGTAGCCCCCACCACCGAACTGGTGTCGTGAATGGCGAGTGCGGACCATAAACCGAATTGCGACTGGGTTAGGTGAAGAGCGTAACCGATGGCCGGGAAGAGAAACAGGGCAACCGAGTTCAGCACGAACACAGTTCCGAGCGAGATTGTCATATCCTCTTCTTCCGCGTTCAGAACTGGCCCCACGGCTGCAATCGCGCTCCCCCCGCAAATGGCGGTGCCCACACTGATCAGCAGCGACGCGGTGCGTTGAACCTTGAAAAGGCGTCCAATGCCGAAACCGATGAGCAAAACCAGGGTTATGCTGACCGCCGTGTAGAGCACTCCAGTTCGGCCTGCCCTCACAACCTCATGCAAGTTCATTCCGAAACCCAGCCCGACAACCGATGCTTGCAGCAGGAAGGCGGAAAGATGCTTTGCCTCAATGTGGAAGGGGTGGGCGAACGATAGGCCATAGATCAGACCAGCCAGCAACGCCAAGGGAGTGGAAATAAGGCCGCTCGCCGCCAAAACTAAACCGATAAAGAAAATGTTTTTTGTATTCATACAGGATTCAGTTTCGCGGGACTGACACCTGCCTGTCCAAGGAGTAATTCTTATTGCTCATCCGCTTGGCTTATCGCTAGTGCGGAAGGATGCGGAATTCGGCGGAGCAGCAAGCAAACATGCAGGGACCAGCGGCGCTTGTCCGAGGCCGAAAGCCGTTCGGCCCTACGAGGTCCGTGCCAAGCCGTGACAGGTTGCACAAGATTAGTCAGGATTTTTTGCTGAATCGGGGCGTTAGCGCTGCCCTATCACCCACGCTTCTCATGGCTTCAAAGTTTGGGGCAAAAGTCTATGGCGGCCCTGGAAAGAACTCGGACTCTTGTGAGAAATCCGGCCGCGCCCTCCGTGGATAGCACGGGGATCAAATTTTTGAGCGTGGTCGAATCATCACGTTACGGCGAGAGCGCACAAAGTTGATGAACGCGAGGGCAATTCCTTGCGGTTCCTGGCCCAGGGGGTACGCCACGCTGAGTGGCCGAGTGATCCGAACGCCGCGGATCGGCACCACCCGAAGCGAACCAACCTGTAGCTCTTTGCTGATTGACCAGAGCGAGGCAAATCCAATTCCAAGGCCCGCTTCAACTGCGGTAATGATGCCCTCCGTAGAATCAAACTCCATGCCGAAGTGAAGGTGCTTGGTCTTAACGCCCCGCTTTTGCAGAGCCATTTCGACAACGCGGCGCGTTCCTGAGCCGCGCTCCCGCATGAGCAGCCGTTCGTGTTTTAATTCCTCGGGATCAATAATCCCGCGTTCGCTCCATTCGTGGGCCGGCGGCACCATCAGAACAATTTCATCCTCCTGGAAAACTTCGGTTCGAACATCCCGGCGCAGCGTGGGGCCTTCCACGAATCCCACTGAAACCACTTGGGCCACCAGGGCTTCCAAAACCTGTTCCGTATTGCAGGTGGTTACGTAAAGCCGCACCAGCGGGTGCTGCTGCTGAAATGCCCCCAGAAGGTGAGGCAGGATGTACTGCGCAATCGTCAACGATGCCCCGATCCTGAGTTCGCCCCGGTGCCCGCCGGCAAAGTGTGACAGTGCTTCCACCGCCGCTGTTTCCATTTTCTCAATCTTGTCGGCATACTTCAGCAGCACGGCTCCGGCAGGGGTGAGGGTGATGTGAGCGCCGCTGCGATCGAATAGTTGAACTCCCAAATGTTGTTCCAGGGTTTTGATTTGAAGGGTGACGGCAGGCTGCGTCAGACAAAGCTCCTCCGCCGCTCTGCGGAAGTTCAAGTGTTTGGCCACGCCCCGAAAAACCTTTAGCCGGAAATTCTCCATAGCGGTGTTCTTCACTCCGTTGCAACGTATTGCCAAGCCGGCGGAGATATTTGTTGCAGCCCCGACCGCTGGTTCCGAATTCCCAACTCCGTGATCTCTGCGCGAAATCCCTACCCGCCCTCCATCGCTGCAAAAGATTCAGAATAATCCGGGCTAGTCCCCTGCCCCCAACACCTATCTTCGCGCCGCCTTCAATGCTTCCTCGCGCGCACTGGCAAGAATTTTCACCGGGTCGCCGGTAGGCACAAATTCCATGGCAACATACCGGTTGTAATTCAGCTCGCCGAGTTTCTTGTAAATGTTGATGTAGTTAATTTCCCCGGTGCCAGGCTGGTGGCGGCCGGGAACGTCGGCGATATGAATCAGGCCCACCTTGTCGTGATGCCTTTGCAGGTTGGCAATCAGGTTTCCACCGGAAATTTGCGCGTGGTAGAAGTCGTAGAGAAATTTGACCTGGGGATGATTTACTTCCTCGATGATCTGGAATGCTTCCGGAACCGACCACATGTAGTAATGCGGATTTTCCTCGAGGTCGATATTTTCCAGCAGCAGCGTTACACCCTTTCCCTCCACCAATTCCGCCGCCCGTTTCAGGCCTTCCACACAACTGGCATGTTGAGCCTCCGGTGAGAGGCCTGGCACCACGTTGCCTGACATGACGATCAGCGCCGGGCACTCGATCTTCTCCATGATTTTCAGTTGGTCCCGGACATCAGCCAGAAAGGCTTCGCGGATGCTGGGATCTCCCACGCCGTGATGCGTGCCGGCCGTGGTATCAAAGGTGATGCCCAACTCAGCGCGCTTCTTGTTGTATCGCTGAAAATCATCTTCCGACCATTTCGCGTACTCACCAACCAGTTCCACAGCTTTGTAGCCGGCCTCGGCGACCTTTTCCAACCGTTCCTCAAATGGCGACTGGCGCAGGACCGTCCAGAGCATGACGGATGTTTTGAATGGAGCTTCCACCGCGATGGAGTCCTCCGCCCGCGCCACAGATTCAAGACCAAGCGTGGCCGCGCCGATTGTGGCGCCAGCAAGCGTCTTGGTGAAATTTCGTCGATTCATTTACAGCCTCCCGGCCTGCGCTGGTCCCTCATGGTCTGATACAGGACAGGCGTGCATGGTTAAACAATTCCCGACACGTGACAGCATCCACAGGCAGCGCAAGCTTACGAAACTGTTTCATTCCTTACAACTGGATTCTTGAGATATCCGTGAAAGTGGGGTACCGTATTGCTTCATCAAAGCTCGACATTTTGATCCTGGGAAATAACATGACAACTTCACCTCGGCCCATCGTGCAAATTTCGCTCGACCTCACAACCATCGCAGAAGCTCTGGATCACGCTCACAAAGCCGTGCGTGCAGGGGTGGACTGGCTGGAAGCGGGAACCCCTCTCCTTCTGGGGGAAGGCCTTCACGCCGTCGAAGCGCTGCGGCGCGAGTTTCCGGACTACCCCGTGGTGGCGGACCTGAAAACCATGGATGGCGGATACCTGGAAGCGGAGATGATGGCCAAGGCCGGAGCAACGCACGTGGTGGTGATGGCCCGGGCGCATCCGGCAACCATCAAAGTCGTGGTGCAGTGCGGCCGCGATTACGGAGTGAAAGTCATGGGCGACGACCTGGGCTGTGAAGACAAGCCCGCCGCCTCACGCATGATGCAGGACCTGGGCGTGGATTACATTGTTCACCACGTGGGCTATGATGAGCGCCGCGACCCGGCGGTGATCGCCGCTCACGGCGGCGTGCCACCTAATCCCCTGGATGAACTGGTGGCCGTGGTCAAGGCCGTGACCATTCCCGTGCAGGCGGTGGGCGGCCTCTCGGTGGAGCAGGTGATGCAGCTCCCCCAATACGGAGTTCATCACCTGGTGTTAGGCGCACCACTCACGGTTGATGCCAACTCCTTCAAGACGCCCTCGCACGACCTGGAAGGATTGCTGCGCGAAATTATTGGCAAGTTGCAGAGTTAGGGATTCGGGACACGGGATTCGGGGTTCGCAAGCCGATTTTCGAGTTTCGATTTTCCATCTTAATACCAGAAGGGGTTAACCATGCCGACTGCCTCCATGGCGGCGATTGTCCATTACGCACTGGAAAAATATGCGGTGGAATTGCGGGAAGTGCCGCTGCCCGGCGATCCTGCCGACGACGAAGTTCTGCTTTCCACCCGCGCCGTGGGGGTCTGTGGAAGCGAAGTTCATCAGTATCATAATACCCATAGCTGGCCCGTAAACATTCCCGTGATCCTGGGGCACGAATTCACCGGCGTGGTAACCGCCGTGGGCAAGAGCGTGAGGGGTTTCCGCGAGGGCGACCGGGTGGTATCGGAAACGGCGGCGTATATCTGCGGCCAATGCGCCTATTGCCGGACCGGCGAGTACAATCTTTGCCCGCAACGGCGCGGCTTCGGCAATGGAATGAATGGCGCGATGGCGGATTATGTAAGGGTTCCGGCGCGCTGCCTGCACAAGCTTCCCGACCCTGTTTCCTTTGAAAAAGCCTCCCTTACCGAACCGTGTTGCGTGGCATACAACGCCACGTGCGTCCACACGCGGGTGCAGCCGGGTGATTCCGTTCTGGTCCTGGGTCCCGGTCCCATTGGTCTGCTTTGCGTGGAACTGGCCAAGCTTGCCGGCGCAAGTTGGGTGGGTGTGGCCGGACTGAAGCAGGATGCCGCACGTATGAAAGTGGCGGAAGCGCTGGGTGTAGATCGCACGCTGACCGAGGGCGAAGAGCAGATTCGCGAAGTGGTCAAGTCCCTGGGAGATGGCCTGGGAGTGAATGTAGTGATCGACGCCGCAGGGGCGTCCGCCGCGCTGAAGACCGCCATGGCGGTGGTGCGGCCGGGCGGGCAAATTACCAAAGTCGGTTGGGGACCCCAGCCGCTGAATTTTTCTCTCGATCCACTGGTGCAAAAAGCGATTCGGCTGCAGGGCAGCTTTAGCCACAACTACCGCATGTGGGAGACAATCCTTACGCTGCTGGCGTCGGGAAAGCTTGACCCCATGCGCATCGTGGGCCGCGTTGAAACTTATCCGAATTGGCGGCCCTGCTTTGATGGGATGGCCTCCGGTGAAATCGTGAAGGCGGTATTGACCCCATCGCATGTAAACGGGTAAAAGGGCTTTACACCGAGAGGAACGGATGACTCAGGCGAATGCCGATAAGCGATTGTTGGCGGGCCAGGTGGCGGTGGTCACAGGCTCCACCCAGGGCATTGGCGGGGGAATTGCGCTGAAACTCGCCGAGGCGGGGGCGCGCGTTCTGGTGCACGGAATCGACAGCCAACGGGCCGGGGGCGAAAGGATCGTGGAGGCCATTACGGCCGTCGGAAGTCAGGCGGTGCTGATGACCGGCGATTTGCGGGAGGAGTCGCATTGCCGCAGTATTGTCCGCCACGCATTCTCGCGCTTTGGGCGGGTTGATATTCTCGTGAACAATGCCGCTGTGGTGCATCGCGGCACCATTGAAGACACTTCCACCGAGCTGTGGGACGAAATTTTCGCCGTCAACCTGCGCGCCCCGTTCCTGCTTTGCCAGGAAGCGGTGCGTCACATGAAAGACCGGAAAAGCGGCTGCATCGTCAACATCGGCTCCGTGAACGCTTATTGTGGGATGAAACGGTTGTTGCCTTACTCCGCCTCCAAGGGCGCGCTGATGACGTTTACCAAGAACCTGGCGAATTACCTGACGAAATACAGAATTCGCGTCAACCAGATCAATCCTGGATGGACCTACACGGAAGGTGAGCGCCACCTGCTGGCAGTTATCGAGGGCAGGGGTGAGAGTTGGGTTGATGACGCACTGAAAACGCGCCCCTTCGGCCGCATGCTGACGCCCGCCGATATCGCCAATGCCGTTTTGTTCTTCGCTACAAACGAGTTAATTTCCGGCGCCGTGCTTGATTACGAGCAACTTCCGTTTGGCGCGCCTGCCGACATATAAATCCAAGGGGACCCAAACAATGAAACTCGCTGCCTTTCCCAAATGCTACATGGACGAACTGGTACGGGACCGCACCATGACCATATTCCAGTGGATCGAAATGGCCGCGGACCTTCCCGTGGAAGGCCTGGAGCTCTACGACGGCACCCTGACCAGTTTCGACGACGCCTACCTGGAAAAAGTTCATGAGGCTCACGCGCGCCACAACATGGAAATTCCCATGCTGTGCTGCTCCTCGGATTTCACCCAGCCCAACGCGGAAGACCGGCGCAAGGAAGTGGAACACGAGAAGCGCAACGTGGACCTCACGGCGCGGCTGGGTGGCAAGTTCTGCCGCGTGCTGTCCGGCCAGCGGCGCCCGGGCGTTTCGATTGAACAAGGGGTGCGCTGGGTGGTGGAATGCATTAAGGAAGTGTTGGAATATAGCGCGACCAAGGGCATTGTGCTGGCCATGGAGAACCATTACAAAGACAATTTCTGGACGTACCCCGAGTTCGCGCAGAAACAGGATGTCTTTCTTGAGATCGTGAACCAGATCGATTCGCCGTGGTTTGGCGTGCAATACGATCCCTCCAATACCATCCTGGCTGGCGAAGACCCACTCGAATTGCTGGAGAAGGTAAAACACCGGGTGGTGACCATGCACGCCAGTGACCGGCACCTGAAACCCGGACACACCATCGAGGAATTACGAGCCGTGGAGGATTCAGTTGGGTACGCCACGATCCTGACCCACGGCGAAGTGGGAAAAGGGATGAATGATTATCCCCACATTTTCCGCACCCTGCGCGAGGTTGGGTTTGATGGCTGGGTTTCCATTGAAGACGGATTAAGCGGGATTGATGAAATTCGCGCCTCCGCAAATTTCCTGCGCCCGTTTATCGACGGGAAGTAAATTGATTTTGGATTTCAGATTTTGGATTTTGGATTAGGAACCGCGGGTTGCCACGGTCGCCTCAATCCAATGCCGGAAATCCCATTTCAAGAAGAGTGGGCGCGTGGCGCCACTGCTTACCGCCTACTGGCCTGTAACTACTTCCGCAACACTTGGATTTTGACCCCCTAACCCGTCCCGCCCCGGCTGGTGAATGCGCCGGTTGCGGTCCACCCTCTCCCCCAAAGGGGCGAGGGAAGTAAATTCAAATTACCTCTCCCCTCGCCGCTTTGGGGGAGAGGGGCCGGGGGTGAGGGGGTCGCAAAGCTTGCCTATCGGCCGGTGACTAGCACAAGTCACGAACTATTCAATCCGGCCCCGCCGGTGGCAGGGCTGCTTTCTGCCGACCGCCTTCTTCCTGGTCAGCTTCGGTACGATGAATTGATATCGATATAGTCCCGCGTGAAGTCACAAGTCCACACCCGGGCTGTGGCCCTTCCAGCGTGAAGATCGATGCGTAATACAATTTCCTTCTGGTCGATCTCGCGGTGGGCCGCGGCCTCGTCGAACCCGGCGTCCAAGCCTTTCCGGCACAACGGCATGCTGTTCACCGTAACGTCAATCTTGTTGGGATCAAATTTCGCGCCTGAGTAGCCTGCGGCGCAAATGATGCGGCCCCAGTTCGGGTCGGACCCCGCCAGCGCTGTTTTGACTAAGGGAGAATTGGCGATGGAGCGTGCCACACGGTCAGCGTCCAGTGGCGTCCGCGCCCCTGCCACCTCCACCGTGACCAGCTTGGAAGCACCTTCGCCATCACGCGCAATCATGCGCGCCAGCGTCTGGCAAAGCAGGTTCAGTCCTTCCGCAAACCATGCGCGGCTGTCGTTTCCGGGGATCACCGTAATTTCCGAAAGGCCGCTGGCCAGCGCCACGGCAGTGTCATTGGTGGATGTGTCGCCGTCCACGGTGACGCGATTAAAGGAATCCTCCGCTGCCCCAATCAGTAGGTTGTGCAGCATGCGTTCGCCCATGGCGGCATCGGTGGTAATAAATGAAAGCATGGTCGCCATGTGCGGATGAATCATCCCCGCGCCTTTGGCAATACCGGCGATGTGTACAGCTCTCCCTTTTATTTCTGACCGCACCACGCAACTCTTGGGAACGGTGTCAGTGGTCATGATGGCATTGGCAACCGCGTTGGCGTTCTCCTTGGAGAGCTTTTCCTTGAGATGGGGAAGTTGCTGAAGGATGAGGTCCACGTTGAGTGCGATGCCGATTACTCCCGTGGATGCCACCAGAACCTGGGAGGGTTCGATTCCCAAAAGATCTCCCGCGACACGGGCGGTTTCCTCGGCCGCGTGCATGCCCTGCCGTCCGGTGCAGGCATTGGCATTCCCGGAATTGACAACCACCGCGCGGCAACGACCCCGGCTTTCCACCAGGTTCTTCCGGGAGAGCAATACCGGCGCCGCGGCAACGAGATTGGTGGTGAAAACCCCGGCGGCCGTGGTGGCCGGCGAATCGGAAAAGATCAGCGCCAAGTCCAAAGCGCCGCGCGTCTTCTTGAGTCCGGCAGCAACCGCCGCCGCGCGAAATCCCAACGGGGTTGCCAGATCGCCTTCAACAGGTTCCCACTTTGGTATGGCTCTACTCACCGATCCTCCTTCAGTACTAACGACGCGACGAGTTACTCCCAGCTTGATCCGCAATTCTCACGCTGGA